>NZ_JAVFHM010000110.1:0-141026 GCF_041954005.1 Priestia sp. BR_2
TTCCGGTAGTTATCCCAGTCTTGAGGGCAGGTTGCCTACGTGTTACTCACCCGTCCGCCGCTAACCTTCAGGAGTGCAAGCACTCCATCAGGTCCGCTCGACTTGCATGTATTAGGCACGCCGCCAGCGTTCGTCCTGAGCTAGGATCAAACTCTCCAATAAAGTTTGACTTGCTCATTTCTAAACTGACGAGAATTTGTTCAATTCTCTATTTCAACGCCCCACCGAAGTGGTTCGTTTTACTCACTCGTTGTTCAGTTTTCAAAGATCAACTTCTTTGTCTTTCGCCGAAAACTCATTTCAGCGGCGACCTTTATAATATATCATGCTGCCCATCATTTCGTCAAGAACTTTTTTTGAAAACTTTTTAATTCGACATCTTCTTAACCGAATTATCAAAGTCCCTTTCGAAGGGGCGAGTTATAATGTATCACAGAAACAGCTGGCTCGTCAACATGATTCGGCAAATTATTTTTCGACTTCATGTAACAAAGTAATCGACACATTATTCGCTAAGCCTTCCCCCTATCTTGATGTCACTCTCGTTAGATACTGTTTCCTGAGACGCGGTTTCATAAACGTTAGATTAACTTCTTCTGCACAAAAAAAGAAGGACTCCCGTCCTTCCTCATAAGTCGGTGTAGTACCGGATGGCTTCAGACCCGTAGGATCTGGATTCCCTCCATAACGGAACTTCCTTCACCAGCGACCGATACACCAATTTGCGCATCACGATCGGCAGCTCCTTGCATACTGGTGCCAGCTCAGGGTGGAGCACCAGCTCCTGTATCGTCCAAGGATTCCGACGGCTTCTTAATATGCGGAGCAATAGCGCAGAAGAACTCTCCAGCTTGGATATCATCGAGAATTCATAGGCAAGCAAGGCCAGCTCTACCCGTTGTCCCAGCGTTTCCGTGCTGACCGTAAGCTCTTCATATAACTTGCGTACAGGCGTGTTTAATCCTGTAATCTGCTCCCAGACCGCCGATTCCGGATGAATCCCCCGCTCGATCAGCTCCAGCTCGCCCCAATGGTGCAGACCTTCCAATAGAGTATGGTAAGCATCCAGCACCCGCTCCTCCTTCAAAAGCATCTTGGCATCCATGTACTTTTGCAGGAAGTGGGCAAAGCCTATAAACAATTTTTGCTCCCGGAACGGTTCTGCGAACCTGAGGAAATCTCGCCGCAGATTGGAAAGGCGATCTTGATTGTCTTTTATGACATCCCCTTCCAGGAGGCATTTGATCAGTACTTTGTGCGTGCCCCTCAGGAGCTCCCGATGCAATTCGTCCAAGCCGATGCTTAACACCTGACAGCGTTCCCCGCCTACGATAGAATGCTGGATGGGAGGCTCATCAGGTGTTCCGTCATACACGACAACAATATTGACCTCAAAATCGTGAACTAGTGATCCTCGCTGCATTTTGTCCGAATTACGGTATGCTATCGCTCCTACAGCTTCCTCATCAACCGTATTTCCATAATAAAAAGAAAAGTTGGTTAATTCCACGTTTCCCTCCATACATTCCTTGGCGAATTTCAGCCATTTCAGTTATAATGTAATTCTACATGTCCATGTAAGTTCCTTCTTTTAGGAGATAAGATCTTATAAGATGACAAACGGAATTCAAGATTTCATTTCTTGTTTCGCCTTATTCCATAAACAACTATTTGAATGGACAGGAGTTTTCGAGCATGATCTTTAAGAATGCAAAAATCAACGCCTTCCGCACATGGGGATTGCTGCTGACAATGCTCGGCATGGGCCTTATGGTGCTTGGCACGGCCGGTATCGTATTCTTTGGACAAGCAGGCAAAATATTTGCCGGTATCGGATTGGTGTTTGGCCTGATTATGATGCTGGGAAGTCTCGGCATTTACTTTTGGGCAGGCATGCTGTCCACGAGCGCCGTCCAAATCCAGTGTCCGGAATGCAATAAACTGACCAAAATGCTGGGCAAAACCGACCGCTGCATGTTCTGCCATACGATTTTGACGCTGGATCCAAGCCAAGCCAACATCACAGCAGAAGAGCTTGAAGCCCAGCAGATCAAATCCTGACAAGGATTTGCAGAACCTGCTTATATGTAGGATTCGCAACGCTTAAGACGAATAAACACAAAGAACCCGGTTATCGCGAGGATAACCGGGTTCTTTGTGTTTAGGATAAGAATGATAAGTTCATGGATTCCTAATCGTGTATCGTCTTAAGAACATGCCAGGTTTCCGGGACGGCAAAGCTTCGATTCCAGGAAGCAATGCCGCCAAGCTCCAGCTTTTTGGCCATTTTGACCCGGGATTGCAATGAAGTGCCGTCTTCCATCCATATCTTCTTAATGGACTCTCCCTCCGTGAATTGGACATAATTCTGTCCGGTCCCGGCATCCAGCGAGCCTTTCACCTTCTGCTCCTTCAGCAGGGCTTGCAGCTTCTCCATACCAATCGCTTTGGAGGAAACCTTCGTCTCTCCCGCTTCGCTCGTTTCCGTCCAGACCCTTGTATATAACGGTACGCCCAACACCAGCTTGGATGGCGGTACTGCATCCTCTTCCAGGATTCGCCTTACCGACTGCTCAGCCCATGGCAATGAGGAGACCGATCCCGCTTTCGGACTGGTGGCCCAGTGCTCGTCGTAGGCCATCACCATCATGTAATCAACGGTTTCGCCAAGTCGTTTCCGGTCGAGAAAGAGCGACCACATCTCGCTGTTCGATTTGGGCGTAACGTCGATGGACACAATCAAACCTCTGGCTTTGGCCAGCGGCTTCATTTCCCGCACGAATTGTACGACATGATCTTTATCCTTGGTGTAGACATTTTCAAAGTCGATATTGATACCGTCAAGATTGTATTGCTTGGCATAAGCCAGCATCTGTTCGATGATATGGGATCTTCTATCGAACGTAGACAGCGCTTCGGTTGTCAGGTCAGGGTCGAAGCTGTTGTCCATAAGACCCCAAACTTCCTTGTTCCTGTTATGCGCCCAACTCACATACTGCTTAACCGCTTTGGACTTGACCGTTCCTTCTCCGTCCACGATGCTGAACCAGGTCGGACTGACCACGTTGACCCCGGGCAGTTCGCCAATGCTATCCGTGCTTGGATTCTTGGTGTAAACGGCTTCCCATACCAGGTTGACCGACTTGTTCTTCCATTCCAGCTCAGCCCGCGAAGGGGTCTGCTTCAGAGCCGGAATTTCTTTCAGTTCCCCAAGCTCGATCTGCTCTTTAAGAACATATCCCGTATACCCGTTATCCGCCTGAACGAATAACCATCCCTCCTCTTCGCGCCATACCCGAAGCCGCTCGCCGGCCGGCATGTCCAGTACGAACGGGGACTTCTTCTCCCCGCTCTCGCGCAGAGCCACGGTGTCCTCAGGTTTACCGGGAGCCGCCTTCGCAAGCTGAATCGCATCCCCGGCGCGCATCAAAATGACCGCGCCTGTTGCCGAGTCTTCGTGAACGGCCACGCCATAATGCTGTTTGAGCGGCTTCAGCGGAACGTAAGCAATGCCGTTAACCAGTTCAGGCGCATACGGCAGGGTCACCGTTTTGCCGTTCAGTTCCCCCTTCGTGCTATCCATCTTCATGCGAAAAACCGATTCGGAAGTCGTGATAATAATCGATTCCGTTTCCTGCTCGTAACGGATGTCGGCATCCACGCTCTCCTGAATCACCGTGATCGGCAGCAGCAGCTCTTCGCCGGAACCCAGAGCAGGATGCTCCTTCAATTCGCCCTGAACGAAAATCGGCTTGTCCATTCCGCGCCAGTCCGGTACGGTATAGGTCTGGTTCGGAAACAACGTGGTGACAACCCACCAGACCCCCGCCGCAATCAGCATCAGCCCCAGATAAAAAGAGCTTCTGTTTGCACGCCTCTTTTTTCCCCGATATCTTCTTCTTGCCAAACTACTCCCCCATTTCACTTTCGCCAAATCGCCCCAATGCCGTCGCGAAAAAATAAGCCGTTAAAAATAAAAACGTGTGGAATGGTTCATTCCGCACGTTCATCATCTATAACAACCGGCGTCTATTGACAGGACTTGCAGAGCCCATACAGCTCCATTCTCAGTCCCTTTACTTCAAATCCGGTGCTTTTCTCAGCCTGCACTCCCACATCTTCGAGGGACGGATAGCTGAAATCTTCGATTTTGCCGCAACTTTGACAGATGACATGATGATGGTCGGAGACGTTGGCGTCAAAGCGACTCGAATTGTCTCCGTACGTCAGCTCACGCACCATGCCGGCTTCAATAAACATTTTTAAATTGTTATATACTGTGGCTACGCTCATACTAGGAAAATTAGGTTCCAGAGCCCGATAAATATCATCCGCTGTCGGATGGCCCATAGATTCCACCAAATACGTTAAAATCGCATGACGTTGCGGCGTGATTCGGACACCGGTCGTTTTCAGTTGTTCCAGCGCATGCTGTACGGACGTTCCCATGGTTGCCCACCGCCTTCAAGTTTAACTGGTTTTTACAAAGCTTAGATCGCTCTTACGCTTTATTGTACGGCGTTTCTTGGATTGTTGTCAATCCGGCAGAGGCGTCCAGCCCCCGCTGTTCCGGCCTTCCTCCTGTTCCGGGTAGCTCCGGTAAATGTTCAGGTTACTGTTACCTTCAATGCGAATGGAATGCTCGCCGGTGCCGGATTCCCCGGAAATGGTTTTCTGCTCGATCTTAAGATTAGGCAGCGTGGTCAGAATTCTTCCGTAACTAATCGTCCCTTCAAGCTTGTAATCGCCCTCGAGAGGAACATGAAGATTCATCTCTCCAACCGCGCTATATACATTCCAATCGCCTCCGATCCGAGGGGAACGAATGGCTACTCCGCCATTAAGGGACTCGGCGCTTAATTGCGACTCCGCACCGCTGATCAGAATATTGCCGTTCCTCGTCTGGACCCGGATATGATCCGTCGTTCGTTTGACCGTCATGTTTCCTACTTGCGTGGTCAAGTCGGTCTCGCCCGTGATGTCGACGGCCAGCATATTCCCGCGGTTGGTGGACATTTTAATATTACCGATAACGCCGCGCGCGGTCATTTCGCCGTTCAGCGTTTTGCCTGTGACATTCCCGTAGACCCGATCCATCGTGATGGGTCCATTCCCGCTCTCCAGCAAAATATTCTCAATCGCCTCCACGCGGTTTAAGGTAATCGCTCCGTTCATCGTCCGTATCTCAAAATTGAACCGGCGATCATCCGGGACCGCGATATTCAAATTCATTCGGGGCTGCCGTTTACCCGATTCTCCATAGGCTTTTCCCTTGGACCGAATCGTGATCGTCTTGCCTTCCCCGACCTCGATCGTCGACTGCTCGGCGATCGCCTCCGCTACACCGGGCTGCTCTCGGTCGACCCACACTACCGCTTCGACCCGGATATCGTCGACATCCTGCCGCGTGATGGAGATATCTCCGTTCAAGTGATCGACGATGATCTTCTCGGTGTCGAGCTCCACCGGTATATCCAGTGCCGGCTTCTGGAACCGGTTATCTTCCGCTTCGCTGTAATCCACGCCCGCTGCCGTCAAATTCAGGCTCACCCGGTTCCAGAGATGAAGGAAATGCTCCTGCTGGGAAATCACGAATACGGACGCCGTAACGGCGACTGCCAGCAGAATTCCCCGAATATCCGGCCGAAACCGAAATTCCCTGCGCCGGCCCAGGGCGCGGGACAGCGTATACCTGACTATATATTCAACGCCGAGCAGGATAAACAGCAGCGGCCACCAACGCTGGAGCATGAATATATAATCCGTCCCTCTCCACTCGTCAAGCAGCAGCAAAGCGCCCGTACTGACAAGCAGCAAGGCGGCCGTATATCGCCCAACTCTGATTTTGTGTTTCATCCGTCTCCTCCCCTCGTCTGATTACGCGGCTTTCACCCATGTGCCGCTGTACGTGTACTATAGGGATTTCCTCTTGTCTTTATGATGCCTGAGAGCTTCCCGGATCCCGGCCCAAATCCCGACAACGATGAGCACGACGGCGGAGGCCTCCGCACCGTAGTCGCGAATTCCCTGCTGCAGCCAAGGCGGCTTCTGGTGAAACAAAATGAGCAGGGACCCGGTAACAACCAGCATCAAGCCAAAGGCGATTCCCCGTTCGCCGCGGAACAGATGATTAGCCCCGTTCCCTCTTCCGTCACCTCCGGAAGCAGCGGCTGCCTCGCCGCGTCTTTTTCGGGAAATAATATATTCGGCTGCCTGCAGCACGTCATACACGTTATAGAAATAACCGACCGGAATCAGAAGCCCCAGCACGACAAGCAACGGAACGTTGATCTGCATGCCGATGGAAGAGAAATATAGAAGCGCCGATATATCCAGCAGCAGCAGCATGATGAACGTGATTCCCTTACGGTACATGCCGAGGTACAGATGACCCAGACCTGGAATGAGAGCGGCTAATAAAAGCGCGTAGAGTTTCCGTCTTTTTCGCTGAAGTCCGGGATGCCGCTTCATCCGAATCGAGCGCCTTTTTTTCTTGCGGACTGCGGTTTGCGTTTCGGTGGTTGGATTCATAACCTTCTCGCCTCCTTCCAAACATCAAGGGACTGGCGTTGTTTACCGATGTTTTTCTTTGATAGTACCCCAATGCGAAGCCGAAGTAACTGGCAAAAAACTGGATAGGCCGTTCAGGAGAAGCTGATAAGCCTACAAAAAAACGGCCCTGCCGGTAATTCAGCAGATGCCGTTGGGTTATGATGATGGAAGCCGGTTATTCAGCCGTTACCATCGTTACGTGGCCGATTCCCCGCAATCGCCGGGTGATCTCCATCGGTTCGAATTTACGGTCGGTCAAGACTTGCAGCGAAATTTCGAGTCCTAGGACCGCAGGCTGCAATTCCCCGTATGCCGCATTGCTCCGCTCGTTTACGACGAGCTTCTTGATCACGAATTCCTGCTCCTCCAGAACCGCCGATATGTCATCCAAAATATTCGGCGTATTCGCCGCATGCAGGGTGATCAAATGCAGTTTGCTGCCGCGGATGTACCGCTGCTCCAGTTTATTAAAGACCACCAGGTTCAGAAGGATCAGCACCGTGGATACAATCGACGCAAAATAAAACCCGGCCCCTACGGCAAGCCCCACGGCACCCACAACCCAGATGGACGCGGCGGTCGTTAATCCGGTAATGGATTTGCCTGTAAACAAAATGGTGCCGGCGCCCAGGAATCCGATCCCTGTAATGACGGCCGTGGCCAAGCGCGCAGGGTCAATCCGAACGTTAATCTCGTCTACGAAATCGGAGAAACCGTAAATGGATAACAGCATAATAAGTGTAGAACCCAAGCATACCAATATATGCGTGCGAAGTCCTGCAGCATGGTTGGAACGCTCCCGTTCAAAACCGATCAAGCCGCCAAGCAGCATAGCCAGCAGCAATCGTAATAATATGGATACATTATCTATCACCCAAGGATTAGTCAAAAGAACGATACTCCCCTCACGTCACGTCTGTCGAATATGCGATATCATTCATTGTTGATGAAGATGGAACTCGGTCAATTCCACGCCCGGAGCAACCTCGAATGCATGGTCCCTCACGAACCCGAATTTCTCGTACAAGGTCACCGCCGGCGTATTGCGCGTCCCTGTCGAGACCGTGAACATCGGCGCCTCCTTGTAGCATTCCAATACATGGCGAATTAAACTCCCCGCAATACCCTTGCGAAAATGACCGGGATGGACCATCATCCGCGATATGGTAACCTGATCCTCTTCGGGCTCCACCGCTATGGCTCCGATGAGATCCCCTTCTTCATTTATATAACCAAAAAAGGTTTCCCCGCTCGCACGGATCGTCTCAAAGGTGTCCAGCAGCGGAGGAATTTCGGAGAATCCGATCAATTCGGCTTCCAAAGGGTACGCCATGTGCTGCAGGCTCCATATCTGCTGCACGGTATCCCGATCCTCCAAGGATAGTTCCTTAATCATCTGTTCATCCCCTAACCGAGTTATTGTAAGAAAAAAATCATCGGCGTGCTCTCAAAGAAGACAGACCGCGTTTAACGGTATCTTTTCTGGCGATATCAGGCTGCAGCCCCTCCGAAGTTCATACTTTCTGATATCTTAAAAAGGAACTTGCCCCGATTTCGGGACAAGCTCCACATCTTCTAAAAACATGATTCGAGGAAACCCCGGATCGTTTAATTATCCGTTCAGCACCTCAACCAGCAGTTTGTTGGCGAGGGCCGGGTTGGCTTTCCCTTTGCTCTCTTTCATCACTTGACCAACCAGGAAGCCGATCGCCTTCTGTTTGCCTGCCTTGTAATCCTCCACGGATTGCGGATTGTTCGCGACCACCTGCTCGACGATGCCCTTGATCGCACCTTCATCGCTGATTTGGACAAGTCCTTTTTCCTCAACGATTTGCGCAGGCAGCTTGCCGCTTTCCAGCATCTCCTTAAAGACGGTTTTCGCGATTTTGCTGCTGATGGTCCCCTTTTCGATCAAGCCGATCATCTCGCCCAAGCCTTGACCCGTAATCTTCACTTCAGACAGCTCCAGATTGTTCGAGTTCAAATAACCCAGCAGATCGCCCATGATCCAGTTGGATACGGATTTGGCATCCTTCGTGTAGTTCAAGCTGTCCTCAAAAAAGTCGGCGAGCAGTTTGGATGACGTAATGACCGCAGCATCATAGTCCGGCAGGCCGTACTCGGAAGCATAGCGGGCCTTGCGAGCATCCGGAAGCTCGGGGATCGTCGCGCGAACCGCCTCTTTCCACTCTTCGCTGATATGCACCGATACCAGATCCGGGTCCGGGAAATAGCGGTAGTCGTGCGCCTGCTCCTTGCCTCGCATGGAGAAGGTCTTTGCCTGGGCTTCGTCCCAGCGCCGCGTTTCCTGTACGATCACGCCGCCTTCATCAAGGATTTCCGCTTGACGGAACTGCTCATATTCCAATCCGCGCTGCACGCCGCGGAAGGAGTTCATGTTCTTCAGCTCGGCTTTCGTTCCGAATTCCTTCTGTCCCCATGGACGAAGGCTGATGTTGGCGTCGCAGCGAAGCGAGCCCTCTTCCATCTTCACGTCGGATACGTCGCAATACTGCATAATCGCGCGCATTTTCTCCAAGTAAGCCTTGGCTTCCTCCGGCGTTGAGATCTCCGGTTCGGACACGATCTCAACGAGCGGCGTTCCGACCCGGTTAAAGTCGACCAGCGATGCATAACCTCCGTCGACATGCGTGAGCTTGCCGGCATCTTCCTCCAGGTGCAGGCGGGTAATGCCGATCCGCTTCGTCTTCCCGTCCACCTCAATATCGATCCAGCCGTTTTCGCCGATCGGCTGATCGTACTGGGAAATCTGGTATGCTTTCGGGGAATCCGGGTAGAAATAGTTTTTGCGGTCGAATTTGCTGACATCGCCGATGGTGCAGTTCAGCGCCATGGCAGCCTTTATGGCATATTCCACAGCCTGGCGGTTCAATACGGGCAGAACGCCGGGATGGCCAAGGCAGATGGGACATGTATGCGTGTTCGGCGGAGCTCCGAACGCAGTGGAGCAGCCGCAAAAAATTTTGGAATGGGTATGCAGCTCTACGTGAACTTCCAATCCGATAACCGTTTCATATTTAGATGTAGACATCGATTGTTTCCCTCCTTCTCTGCCGCCGGTTTACAGTTCAGGGCGCCGTTTATGATGATCTGTATTTTGCTCGTAGGCATGCGCGACGCGCAGCACGGTCGACTCATCAAAAGCTTTCCCGATAATTTGCATTCCTACGGGCAGTCCGTCCGCGAATCCGCAAGGGACGCTTACTGCCGGCACTCCCGCCAGGCTGACAGGAATCGTCAGGATATCGTT
This sequence comes from Priestia sp. BR_2, assembly GCF_041954005.1. Classification (NCBI taxonomy): domain Bacteria; kingdom Bacillati; phylum Bacillota; class Bacilli; order Caryophanales; family Bacillaceae; genus Priestia; species Priestia sp. BR_2. The sequence goes on from NZ_JAVFHM010000110.1 coordinate 9,824, forward strand.
CAAATACATCGTCAGCGGATCATCGACTTGCGTCCCCAGCTTGAAGGCCGTAGTCGGAGCCGTAGGTCCGATGATGACATCATATTGCTCGAATACTTTATCGAAGTCCTGCTTGATGAGGGTGCGGGCTTTCTGCGCCTTCAAATAATAGGCATCGTAATAGCCCGAGCTGAGCGCGTAAGTCCCCAGCATGATGCGGCGTTTCACCTCATCCCCGAAGCCTTGGCTGCGGGATTCGTGATACAGATCGATCAGGCTGCCTGCATTGTCGGAACGAACGCCGTAACGCACGCCGTCAAAGCGGGCCAGATTCGAGGAAGCCTCCGAAGAAGCAAGCAGATAATACGTAGCGACCGCATAATCGGTATGCGGCAGGGAAACTTCGTCCCAGGTAGCGCCCAGCGATTCAAGCACCTTCAGCGCATTCAGGACGGTTTCCTTCACTTCGGCATCAACGCCCTCGCCCAGATATTCTTTAGGCACGGCGATGCGCAGACCGGCAACGTCTCCGGACAATGCGCTCAGATAGTCGGGCACGTCCACTTTGGCGGATGTCGAATCCATCGGGTCATAACCGGCGATGGCTTGCAGGACATAGGCAGAATCTTCTACGTTTTTCGTCAAAGGCCCGATCTGGTCCAGCGATGAAGCGAAGGCGACAAGGCCAAACCGGGATACGAGTCCGTAGGTCGGCTTAAGTCCCACGACGCCGCAATAAGAAGCCGGCTGCCGAATGGAGCCGCCGGTATCCGAGCCCAGCGCGAAGTAAGCTTCGCCGGCAGCTACGGCCGCAGCCGAGCCGCCGCTCGATCCGCCTGGTACCCGGTCCAGGTCCCAGGGGTTGCGCACGGGATAAAAGCTGGAGTTCTCATTGGAGCCTCCCATTGCAAATTCATCCATGTTCAGCTTACCGATCGTTACGGTGTCCGCCGCGCGCAATTTGCCGACAACCGTCGCATCGTAAACCGGCGTGAAGTTAGACAGAAACTGACTTGCGCATGTGGTGCGAAGCCCTTCCGTTACGATATTGTCCTTAATTCCGACAGGAAGTCCGAACAACAGTCCGCGCGTCTCCCCAGCAGCCAGCTTGTCGTCCAAAGCCTTGGCCGATGTACGCGCGCCTTCCTCGTCCAGCGTAATAAATGCCTTTACCCGATCCTCACGTTCGGAAATACGGGTAAACGCTTGGTCGACCAGATCGGTTACGGAAAGCTCCTTATTCTGCAGCTTATTATGTATCTCCGATAACTTGTAATCAAACAGACTCAAGTGTGTATCCTCCCTCCAGGCTATTCCAAAACAGCAGGTACTTTAATTTGATCGTCTTCTTCATCCGGTGCGTTGAGCAGCACTTTCTCGATCGGCAGGCTCTCGCGCACTTCGTCTTCCCGCATGACATTGCTGAGGTGCAGCACGTGCGTAGTCGGCTCAACGCCGTCCGTATCCAATTCGTTTAATTTCTCGGCATATTGTAAAATCGCATTCAGTTGGCCGGTAAACATCTGCTCTTCTTCAGGCGTCAAATTTAATCGGGCCAGCTTCGCTACATGCTGAACATCCTTATCGGTAATGCTCATGGCTTTGCGTCCTCCTTCATGCCCCCATCCAGTTAAAGGGGTAAAGTCTGTCTCGATAACTTTTCTCATTATATTGTAGAAGCATGGAAGATTCAATCCAATGGCTTGAAGCGCGGAGCTCTCAGGAACTGCTTGCCCGTCACTTCAAAAAAGAGTCGGCCTCAGCCGACTCTCCTAGATCCAAGCGCGAAGATTCACCTGTTTGATGAAGTCCGCCTGGGACATTGCTTCCTTGGTTTCCTCTTCCTCTTCAACACTTTCCATCTCGCCGTTCATCACTTGACGAAACAGCTTCTCATTATATGTCGACAGGGCGAAATCGATGAGCGCTTCCCGCTCGACCCGCTCGGCTTCCTGTTTCAACACGATTGATTCCAGCTCTACATCATCCGCCGGAACAAAAAAATTACGGTTGAGGCTCGGAATCCGAATGACGTAATCGAACGCATTGTCCGGATTTCGGTCATACGCGATGATATAGCCGTATTGACCGATTGGAAGATTCTGCTCAAAGGCATCCGCAACGATTGTGATCTTTTCCCCTAAACGCAGCATCGTCTACCTCCTGAGTTGTCTATCCTTTTTCAAACGATAAGAAAGTATAAACTTCTATGGCTAATCATCCTTATTTCCCAAGAAAACTTCCGCTATATGCGGTCTGTCTTCCGAAAAGTAAGTCGATTGCCGTTTTCTTATCTTCATAGTCTACTAAAAAAAGATAGAGATGTCCATGTGATTCAGATAAAACCTGAATCTCCCATGGAAACTAGGATTGCGGGGACAATGGGCTCCGTCTGAGCAGCCTCGCGGCAACGATAATCGACAGCACCATGAGCAGTATCGCCACGATGATCGGAGACCAGACGCTGCTCACTTCGCCGACAATCCGCTCCGCGGCCATGCTGCTTAATCGGCCCGGGTTCCATTGAAGGCGGGAGGGCAGCAAACCGGACAAGAGCGAAAGCGCGCCGGCCACCGCCAAGCTGATGAAAGCAGCGGCAGGGCCGCGGAGGACGGCGCCGAGCGGCAGGGCAAGCGTTACGATCCAAGCCAGCCATACGACATACAATCCCCCGCCGCTGGCCACCGCTCCCCATTCCAAGGGACCGATGAGCAGATGCGTATAATACGCTGCGCCGCCAAGCCCAAGCGCAAAGGATGCGGCTACCAAAGTCATCATGGCGGCCCATTTGGCAGCCATCATGGGAATCGTGGATACCGAGCGGGCAAGAACAAGCTCAGCCGTGCCGGTGGCCCTTTCCCCAGCTACCGTGTTCATCCCCGCAAGCACAAGCACCAGCAGGCCGATGACGCTGAACTGGCTTAAGGCTGACGCCATCACGCTCTCGGCGGACGGGACGGTAAATAACGCCGCCGCTTCCGGCGGCACTTCTCCGGCCATGGTCAGGATTTCCGGCAAATAATAGGTCGATACCGGCTGCATAATGCCAAGCAGCAGAAAAACGGCGGGGACCCAAATCCATTTATAGGTCCGGCCGGACTCAAGCATCTCTTTTTGATAATAGATCCAGAACGGCTTCATGAGCCCACCACCTTCATAAACATATCCTCGAGCGTAGACGTGCCGGCTTCAAAACGAAGCAGCTCGATTCCGCCGTCGGCAAGCTCTTGGATCAAAGCGGCACGCGCCACCTCCATATCCGTCACCATCAGCTTGGCGCCGCGTTTGCCGAGCTCGATCTCTTGCACATAAGGACGGTTCGCGAGACTGTCGAGCCAAGCAACTTCCCGCTCCCCCGGTTCAACATCAATCGATAAGACCGGCTGGCGGTATTTCGTGCGTAGTTCGCTAAGCGCGCCCTTCTCCGCAATCTCCCCGTCTACCATCAGTATCATGTCATCGCAAATTTCCTCCGCATCATGAAGCACATGGGTCGAGAACAGGACGGTGACTTCCCCCCGCAGGCGGTCGAGCAGGTCCATAACCTCCCGGCGTCCGATCGGGTCCAGCGCCGATACCGGCTCGTCCAGCATGATCAGCTCCGGCTCGTGCACAAGCGCCTGTGCGATGCCAAGCCGCTGCTTCATTCCGCCGGAATAACCGGATATCCGGCGTTTGGCAGCCTGCTGCAGGCCCACCATCTCGATCACTTCCCGACTTCGCCGAAGGGCCTCTTTTCCGGATAATCCCGACAGCTTGGCGCTAAACGACAAATATTCCATACCTGACATCCAGCCATAAAACTTCGGATACTGCGGCAAGTAACCAATCCGGCGACGCCAACTGTCCGTATGGCCATCTCCCGATCCATATCGGATCTCGCCCCGGGTCGGAGGAATCAATCCTGCCAGCATTCGCAGCGTTGTCGTCTTCCCTGCGCCGTTCGGTCCCAGCAGTGCCGTACAGCCTCCGCGCTTCAATTCAAACGAGATGCCTTTAACCGGCATGATGCTTCCGATGCTTTTGGTCAGTTCGTGAATGCTAAGAAGTTTCTCCGTCAAGCCTCTCGCCTCCCCGCAATAAAATAAGCAATGCTGCCAAGAATGTTACCCAGCAATATAATCAACACCCACATCCATCTCGGCCCACGTATGTTTGCCGGCTCTGCCCGAAACAAAGATATAAGACCCGTGACCGCAAGAATCGCTTGCAGTGCAAGAATCGGCCAGATCAATCCCCAGTTAATATCCATAACAATCCCCCATGTTCCATATTTTAATAAAGAAGCTTAAGACTCACTGCCGTCTTTGCGAATGACGAATATCCAGTAAAAGAGCAGCGGCAACGGCATCGTCGTAGACCCCCATATCCCCCAGAACCAAGCCATCTTGCCAAGCCCCCGCTTCCTTGCATCCAGGAAAAGCCATGTCCCTTGGATCAGCACCAGCACAACGGCAAGGACGATCACTGCCAGCGGGCTCTCGTTCACTTCATTCATCGGATTCCCTTCTTTCCGGCAGATCTCAGACTCTTGGAAAATACAAGAACGGAAATCCCCGCGACCATGCCGAACCCGTGAATAAACAGCAGGATCATCGGCGCTGCCAAGGCAGCCATCAATCCCCCGCCGACGATAAAGAGCGCAACCAGAAGAAAGAGAAGCAACTCGTATTTCATCCGCTTCCGTTTGCGTTCCAAGGTATGAACGGCCAACGCATGCAGCCCTTCCAGGGATGGGGATGGCGCATCTTCAAACAATTGATCCACCCGCTTCATTTCCTGGTTCAATCCTTCAATCCATTTTTCATCCTCATGTTCAGGTCCTCTGACCATCGTCACCCATCTCCTTTCGCAGCTGTTTAACGCCGTAGGCGGTCCGCGATTTCACCGTTCCTTCGGGAATGCCGAGCATCGTTCCGATTTCCTCGTAGCTGTAGCCGTAATAGTGCTTCAGCAGGATGGCAATCCGATGATCCTCGGATAATCGGGACAATCCATCCAGCATATCCGTCCAGTCTTCTCCCCGCCGCTCCATCTGCCAGCGCATCCGCCTTGCCGACTGAACCGCCTCCTGCTCCAGCCATTTCTTCTCCCGTTTCTTTCGCCGGGTATTATCGATGAACAAACGGGTAGCAATGGTAATCATCCAAGAGGAGAAGGACGAAGTCCCGTTGTAACGGTTCATGTTCTCCATGCATCGAACGATGGTATCCTGCGCGGTATCTTCGGCAAGCATCGGGTCCATCGTCACTTTCAGCAAATATTTATAAAGGAAGGAGTAATGCTGCTTGAACAGCAGCGCCATGGCAGCAGCATCTCCTAACTGCGCTTGTCGTATCAAATCCTCTTCGCCAGGGATCATGATTGAAATCATCACCTTCTTTCGCCTTCGCCTGTAATACGAATAACTGCAGCCAATCGTTCAAACGGTTATTATATTTATCGTGTGCCAAATGATGTAATTTATATAGATACCTCCGGATGCTTCAGAAATTTCTTATGGTATCCGTAAAAAAACAAAAAAAAGCAGCCGGTGGACCCGGCTGCAGTCTCCAATCGGAGGGATCATTGTTTCTCACTTCATGATGAGGGTGTCATGTTAGCGGTCCACCTATTGATTCAATCTGATAACCTGCAGCCGATGATGCCATGGCTGCTGCGCGATCCCTTCATCCTTCACCAGCCTGTCCCAGACAACGGATGAAATATCCGTCTGGCCCCGCCGGCGGAACTCCGGTTGCCGATCAATCGCTTCGCTTCTTGTAACATTCCCGTTCAGCAGCGATAGATGATCTTTTCTCACTGGCGCTTCCCCCTAATCACGTCCATGCCAAAAAAACTCCCCATAAAATAAAAGAACGCAAACCGGGATGAATTCCACAGTCTGCGTGCTTCGCAATGGGTAACATTTAATTAACCGTATTGTATCAATCTTGTCTATATTTGTCCAGACAAAGTTTCCCGATTTATGTCGGATGTAATCCTACCTGCTCGCAGGAACATAAGGATTCCGCTGCTTTTCATAGCCAATGGTTGTCCGAGGCCCGTGGCCGGAGTACACAACGACCTCATCCGCAAACGTATACAGCGTGTTCTGAATGGAATCAACCAAATCGCGCTCACGGCCGCCCGGAAGATCCGTTCGCCCAACGCCTAGACGGAACAGCACATCGCCGGAAAACAGGTCATTTCCGCACTTGAAGCTCACGCTTCCCGGCGAATGGCCCGGTGTATGAAAGACCTTGAAGGTATGCCCGATCAGCTGCAGCTCCAGTCCATCGGCCAAATCGTACTCCGCCGGCTCGGTGGACAGCGGTCCGGTGACCTGAGGCCACATCAGCGAACCGTTAAGCTTTGGACTGGCCAGCCATTCGCTCTCCAAGGTGTGGAGATAGACAGGACAGTCCTTCAGCTTGCGGATCTCCTCGACGCCCCCCATGTGGTCAAAATGCGCGTGGGTCAGCAGGATCGCTTCAATCTCCAAATCCGCTATTCGCTTCACGAGCGGCCCCGGGTTCATGCCAGGATCGATAATGATCGCTTTGCCTTCTACAGGCCCTGTCAGTAAATATGCATTCGTCTGAAGCGGTCCTAAATTAAAGGTCTCAATATGAAGTGTCATGATTAAAACCCTGACATCAGTTCACGCAATTCCTTAATGATGGCAGCGTGAAACTCATACCCTTCCCCGTAGGCTTGAATGATGCTTTGCCGCGTGACGGCAAGGTTGTCCTGATAGTCCGTTGCTTCACGATCCGGATTGTTCTGCTTGAACTCAATCATAAACTTCTGAACGTGCGCCGGACGCGGTCCCCATGTGCCGAGGACATGTCCCCCGGTATCCGAAATGATCACAACCGGAATGGAACGGGCGCCCATGGTCAGGAACTGATCCATGACGTCCAGATTCTCTTCCATAATCAGCACTTCCGTCTCAATCCCCGCGGTCTCCATCGCACGGAATACGACAGGGATATTGCGCGCAACATCGCCGCACCAATCCGCTGCCAGAATGAGGACCCGCAGATCATCCCTGAAATTGAGGCTTTCAAAAAACTCTTGATCCTCTTCATTCTCCCATTTAAACTGCTCGTAGCCTGCCTTGAACGTATCCTGGTTCTTCTGCATGCCGTCCATGAATTGCTGCGGAGATATGCCCGTACCCAAATGATTTGCCATATTCATACTCATTCGTTATTTCGACCTCGCCTTCGCTGATTTTATCCATTTTATCAAAAAATAAAGAATCATGACGGCTAATGCGCCCAGCAGAATTTCCCGAACGTAAGGCCCTGCCTTCTCGTCGATATGCTCCCACTGGTCGCCCAGAAGCAATCCGAGGTATAAGAATAATGCCGTCCACGGAATAATCGCAAGGGTGGTCAACAGCGTAAACCTGCCCACATGCATTTTGGATATGCCCGCCGGGATGGAAATCGCATGTCTTACCACCGGTACAAACCGAGCCGTAAATATAACGCCGGTACCATACTTGCCGAACCATTCCTCGGCGTAGTCGATATGCTTCTTCTTAATCAGTATGTACTTCCCGTACTTCTCCAGGAAGGGTCTGCCCCCGTAACGGCCGATCCAATAAATGAATAACTGGGCGAGCACGCCGCCAACGGTACCAAAAATCATGGCACCGATAAAATGAACCTCACCCATGGAAACCAGATAACCGCCATAGGCGAGTACGATCTCGCTTGGGATGACCTCCACCATTAATCCGAGCATGATTCCGAAATAGCCCAGCTGCTGGATCCATTCAAACAGTCGGCCCACAGCCTCGTAAAAGAATTCCACGCTTGTCCCCCGCCTTCCTACTGCGTTGATTTCTAGTACTAGCCTATTCTAACACAGCCCGGGACATGCCTTCTACATGCCTTATAATGCGCCCAATTATGGGCGGCGCAGTGACTTTCGCCCGTTTCGGGACATATGGTGAAGCAAAGGAGTGAGTTAAAGCATGCATTCTCCCCATGCCAAACGACCGGGCAGCAAGCCCCCCTCCCCGCGCGGGATACGGCGGGCCTGCAGCAAAGAATTATACCGTACGACCAAGCGGCTCAAGCTGTACCTTCCTCCGGAAACCTTGAAGCAAGGAGAAGAATTGTATTATCGGAAGGTCATCGGAAATCTGATCTGGATTCACGAAAACTACAGCAATAAAAAACTGCTGTGCGACTGGTGGGAAAAAGACGTCTGCGGCGAGCTTGCCGAGCTCTGGCAGGTTCCGGAGCGCCAGCTGGCCTCCGCCTTTCGGGATGCCTTCGGGGGATGACATGCCCCCCTCTTCCCCCGTCACACCGTGAGAAATTACGACAAAAGGCTGCATTTGGATCGTCAACCGTAGATTGATAGGTCGTCCATTCTACACCGTTCGTTCTAAGGCGAACCAGCAAAGCGTCGCCAACGCCATGCCGCCCTTCATGGTACCGCGTAATGTGGGGCAAGGTAAGTCGCCGCAAACGGTTGCGATTCGGCATGATTCGCCGTAGGCAGTGCGGGGATAACGGATATCAGGGCTGCCTTGCGGCATGCTCCCGTTCTCCCCATGTCATCGTGTTATCGAAGCGGTTGGCCTGCCGAGCCGCAAGCACGGACAGATGAAAGCCACGGTCATTTCGAAAAGGATCAAGCTCATGAAGGGCAGCCGCAAGGAAGCGATAGCGCTTCAAGGTATCCCATCCGGCCCGGGCCGCCTCAACCGCTCCGGCGGAATCTCCCGCCCTGCGGTGCCAGTCCGCAAGGGCGGCCAGCTTCAGCACGGCCCGGGTTTGCTTGACCGGATTGAAACGATCCAGTTCGATGCCCCTTTTGAACCATGCCGCCGCTTCCTCCGATTCGCCTCTTAGGGAATAACCTTCTGCCAGCTTCCAGCTTAAACCCGGGTGATTCGGCGCATGCACCATGCTTCGTTTCAGCAGCGGAATCTGCTCGCTTGGGGGAAGCCATGCCGAGAGCTTTATGGCCGCATCCGTATTGGCGGGGTTCCAATTTAACGAGGATCGGAGGAGCAGGATCTGCCGGCCTGGCGGCTCCGATACGGCCCATCGCTCTTGAAGCTCGCTGATGCCCAGCGCCGCGGCGAGGAAAGTCCAAGCCGCGAGCGGGAGAATGGCCACAACCCTGAGCCGTCGCAGCAGGGAAGGGGCCAGCTCCCCTTCATAGCCGGCTTGCAGTTGATTCCATCGTTTGAACGGCCGGGTTAGCCGAGTTGCCATAGATCCATGCTGAGGCGCCTCATCGGGGGAACCCCCTGCCAAGCCCATTACCGTAAGCCACAATAGGAGCAGCCATACTAGCCCGAAGCCCCAATCGAAATCCACGGACGCATGTCCGATCAGCACGAGGGCGGGGGGCATGAATCGGGAGCTTGCCGCGATGAGCCTTGCAACCATAAAGATAACCAAAATAAGGACAAGCAGCAGCCCAATGATTCCCGTATTCAACAGGATATCCATATATCCATTATGCACCTCGGCACCCACATAGGGCTGGGACTGAATGGCAAGGTAGGATTGCCGCCACGTCTCCCCTCCCCGTCCCAGCCACGGCGACGACCGGGCCAGCTGCCAGGCGTCGCTGTACATGAGGCTGCGCGCGCTGAGCGTTGCCGCGCCGCCCAGGGTCCGATCCTGCACCTGGAGCAGGATCACGACAACCGCTGCGGCTGCCAGCAAGGCCGCAGCTCCCAGGGCCCCGGGCGCGGCGTAACGCCGGCCGGGGCCCCCGCTGTGCCGCCAGCGGCACAGCAGCAGGCCGGCGAGGACGCCGCCGGCCCAAAGCCCGGCCAGCCACAGCAGGCCGGGCAGCACGGCTGGCGCCAGCTTGGCATCCGCCAGCTGGCGGTACAGCAGCGCCGCGCTCGCCACAGGCGCGGCGGCAGCCACCAGGAGCGGCGCCAAGGCACGCCGCTCCTTGGCGAAGCCGGCCGCGCACGCAAGAGCGGCCGCGAGCCAGGCGCCGCGCGACTCCGTCAGGAGCAGCGCGGCGGTATAGGGCGCAAGCGGCAGCAGCGCAGCCGCTGCGCGGAGCGTGCCCGTCCGGTTCCGCAGGACGGACGGCAGCGCGAACAGCCGCTCCAGCAAAAAGGCGGCCATCACCGCCCCGAACGTGTTCGGGTATTGAAGCAGGCCGCCAAGCCTCGCGCCGGTCGCGCTAATGTCCGCATCCGCCGTATGATAAATCCCATACGGCAGCTCCATAAGCCCGTATACGGCAAGCAAGGCGCTGCCGCACAGCACGGCGCCCAGCAGATGCCAGCCGGCATGCATGATGCGTAAGCCGGGGCCTGTACGGCACGCGCGCCAAGCAGCAATGGCAAAAGAACCATAGCTTCCCCACAGGATGATCTCCTTCATCGTGCCTTCCAGAGAGAGGGGGCGCCCTATCCCGTGAAAGACGTAGATGAGAAGGATTGCGCAGATGCAGCCAAGAACCACCCGCAATTCTCTGTCCGAAGGTACCGCCTCCGGCAGTTTCCCCATGCCATGATTCTTCCGGCCTTGAACGGCACCATGCCAATCGGCTCCCGTCATGAGCAGCAGAAGCACGCCGAAACCCGCTCCGATCCAATATATATCCTCGTCAAAAAACATTCCGCTCCGGATACTGGCCGCAAGCCCCAGCCCGATCAGCATCATCCCGCAAACACGATGCAGGGTATTCGATGCCATTACACCACGCCCCGTTCAAGAAAGAATGCGTAACCCTTCTCCGTTTCTGCCACTTGCACGCTCCCGCTCCTCCGCGTGCCGAACATGAAACCCGCCTAATAGCCATTGTGGACCAGGACGGTCGGCGTTATTCTTGATTCAATGTTGGCGATCACATCTGGTGCTGTAAGGGCCACACGATTCCCTGGATTAAGGCTTTGATTGCCATCGCAAGAAAAACTTCTATCGACGACGCACGTTCTTAGAAGAATGACCGCGTTTAGATGTTGATTTTGTTTCGATAACCGGAAGGCCGGCTCCGAAGTTCCTATTTTCCATTAAAAAAGCGATGAACGTGCGCGCTCGCACGTTCATCGCCAAACCGGTTCAACGCGATTCCATTTCCGTATTCGGGAGCAGGTCCTTGCAAGCCCGTTCAAGGTACGGCGAGGCGCTTAAAAAATCGCGAAACGCGGTATACTCCTGCCATAGTTTATTCCGGTCTCCGGCAGAACCGCTGACCGCACGGATCAAAATATTCTTGGGCGTATGTTCCATATCGATAAACTCCAGCAGCTGCGTCTTGTATCCCATCAGGTCGAGAAGCTTGGCCCGAATGGCGTCCGTGGCCAGCGCCGAGAAGCGTTCCTTCAGTATGCCGTGGGACAGCAGCGGCTCCATGACTGGGCTCTGGACTTGGGCGAACAGCTCGTGCTGGCAGCAAGGTACCGACAGAATCACCGAAGCCCCCCAGCGGACCGCTTTTTCCAGCGCCGCATCGGTTGCGGTGTCGCATGCATGCAGCGTGACCACCATATCCACCTGCTCCAGTTCGTCATAATCCGCAATGTCGCCGACAAGAAACCGCAATTGGGTATAATTCAGTTTTTTCGCCAGCATACTGCAGTGTTCGATGACATCCGCCTTGAGATCCAATCCGACAATATTCAGCTTTCTGCGCGCGGTTACCGCCAAATAGTGATACAAAGCGAAGGTCAGATAGGATTTGCCGCAGCCGAAATCGACGATCGTAAGCGGACGGTCCTCCGGCAGATGAGGGAGGACATCCTCCACCATCTCCAAGAAGCGGTTGATCTGTTTAAATTTATCGTATCTGCGGGCAAATACTTTGCCATCCTCGCTCATGATGCCGAGCTCCACCAGAAACGGAACCGGCTCTCCCTCTTCAAGAATGTAGGTCTTTTTCCGGTTATGCGACAAATCCGTTTTGGTCTTGGAAGCGGATTTGGTCAGAATCGAAACCTTGTATTTCTTCGAAATCAGAACCTGATAGTCCGCTTCCGGCGTATAGATCATCGCTTGCCGGAATACATTTTCGAACATATCCAACAGTACGGCCTCCGCCTCATCCGCCGGCACATTCTGATGAGTGACCTTGGTTGCGGAATAATAGGCGAACTGATAGTGCAGCTTGTTCTTGAGCTCTACGGGCTTAACCGTTACTTTGCTGTAGGTCATGCCTTCCCGCTTGCGAAGCTGGCTTAGCGTAGCCGTAATCAATGATGCTTCTTCCATGATGTTATGAATCAATTTTCTTAATGCATCCAAAAGGTACATCTCGCTTTCTTTTATGTTATAGACAGGTTAATCGAGGCCGGGAAACGGTTTGTCTCCGTCCACCGCCGCATGCGGAAAACGGCGGCGGAGCTCATCCATTCCTTCCTCGACTTCCTCCAGCGGAAGCCCGCCTTTTGCCAAATCCTCGGGCCGTTTCTGCTGCAATCTTTGATAGAACCTTACGCCTTCGTCATATTCGATCTTACCGCTATCCAGCAGTTGGTGCAGGGTATTCTCCGCTTCCGCGAACATCCCCTGCTGCTCCGTAAACGCATAATAATCCAGCATCGCCGTTTCGGGCCACGCGTAAGCCCTTAAACGTTCTTTCAGCAGACCGATCCGTTCCGTCAACCCGATCAGTTTCGGATCCGCCCCTTGCAGGGCTGACTTCAAATATAACTGAAAGACCTTGGTATAGAGCATAACGGCTTCTTCTTCGCGCTCAAGCTCGAGCAGCAGCGACGCTTCCTCTTCCATCAGCCTTGCTGCACTCTGCAGCTTGTCCGCTTCCAGATAACCATGATTGCGAAAGAGCTGCTCGATATCGGCTGCGGACAAGGAGCGAAGCAGCCCTGAATTCAGTCGGAACTGCCGTTTAAAAAGCTCATCCAGCTCCCATAAAGCTTCGGTGTGCTTGCGCTCCTGCTTGAGCGAAAACACTTTGGCTATCATCTGTGTCATATCCTCAATAAGCCGCACAAGATAATCCCTGCGAAACATGCACTCGCCCCCAACCTGCATCCGTGCCGGATGCAGCGAATTGTTGACCTCATCTTTAACCTTCCGGCAATTCCCGCTGCCGAGGAACTTAGGACCGGCATGCCAGGCTGTTCGGTGAATCCCCTGCAGGCGCATTCATGCCGGGTCTATTCCAATCCGGATCACGATTAAATTGTAGGCTATCCGGGACCAGAATTCCAGTAGCCGCCCTTCTGCCTCGTTCACGCTTTGTTCAATCGGGGTCCGGATACGATGGAGGGGCCACTGCAACTGCAGCCCGCAATGCAACAAACGGATACCCCGCAATAGGAGTATCCGTTTATTATAAACGATATGGATTTATTCTTGCTCCAGCCGTCCCATGAAAGAGGAAATGACTTCGCCGAGCTTCTCGGGCGTCTCCATCATACTCATATGACCCGCGCCCTCGATCACGATCCGGGTTACGTTGTCATGATCTGTGGTAAAGGTGCGCTCCGCCGGAATCAAGCCGTCCTTCTCTCCTGCTACAAGCAGGATCGGCAGCGTGGAAGCCGAGAGCACATCGCGCCGGTCTGGACGCTCGCGCATGGCCAGCGCCGCCCCTATCGCACCTTGCGGCGGCGTAAGGTAACCGATCTCCTTCGCCCGCTGAATGCATTCCGGCTTGGTTTCCTTCGTATCCGGAGCAAACAGGCCCGGCACCAATCCGTCAACAAAAGCCGTAATGCCCTCCCCTTGGATGGTGCTGACCGCTTTCACCCGTTTCTCCTTCGCTTCATCCGAATCCGGATAGCCCGTAGAATGGATCAGGCCAAAGCCGTTCAATCGAGAAGCGTAGCGCTGGGCGAAGGAGAGCGCTATATATCCTCCGAGGGAATGACCGAGCAACGCTGCCTTCGGAATATCGAGCTCATCCATCAATAGCAGGACGTCGTCCGCCATTTGTTCGATGGTATACGATCCCATCGGTGCATCAGACCGCCCGTGACCCCGGAGATCCGGTACAATGACTCTGAAACCTTGAAGATATGGCAGTACCTGTTCCCAATAGGCGGAGCTTCCGCAGAAACCGTGAAGCAGAATGACCGGCTCACCTTGTCCCTGATCCACGTAGCAAATCGTGCTGCCGTTGCATTGTACTTTTTCCATAGCGATACCCTTCTTTCTATTCAGCGATGCCCTTGGATAGACACCCATTATTTTATAAAGAATGAACTATTATTAAACTAAAACAACCCCGGTTGAAACGCGTGTCTTACGGCCTAAGGCCAAAGGCCGCAGCGGCTTGCTTCGCTATCTGCTCCGCCATTCCCATGACCTGGTAAAGGGACGTCACTTGGAGGGTCCAATACGGCTTCGGTCCATGAACGTTCACGACCGCTGCCACGCTGTAGTCTCCCACAGCCGGCAGCTTCCCGCCGACGGATTGGGCCGGCGCCAGCGGACCTTCGCTTGTAAAGAAATAACCGACGGAAGAGGATTGTCCCAAGCAAGCATCAATGGCAATAACCACCTGATCCTCGGGTATGCCTTGAAGCTTTGCCTCAAGATTGAAAGCATCACATGGTTCGGGCAGCGTGCCGATCACCTGCGGAAAACCGTATTCCACAAGCCGGCTTCCAGTCAACGGACCGAGCGCGTCACCTGTGGAACGGTCGGTGCCAATACATAAAAATACGATGCTGCCCAGCGCATGGCGCCGCGAAATCCCCTGAAAAAAACCGGCCAGTTCATGGCCCGACATCTTGGCTTTGGCAGCATGCACGCTTGGCGTCTTGCCGGCTTGTTCGCTCATGACGGACCTCCTTGATTAAATGGTTCGATGATTAGCATCGCTGACGGTGAAGCGTTTTTTTCTGATTTTAACCTATCTTCCTCACCGATGGCAAAAACATTGGTCGAGCCGCACGCTAACATGTTACAATACAGGGATGAAAATCGTAAATCCGCCTAAGAGAGGATGGTGTTATTCCATGGATTTGAGTGAAAAATCCCAAGCAAATGTCGAGTATATGATCGAACAGATTAAAACGAAGCTACGGATGGCTACAGGCGCTGCCATGCAGGCCTCTGCCTTCTCGGTTAACCAATATGATGATATTTATGATCTGTACGATATGGTCATGAATAAACAGAATCTTAGTATTTCGGAAGTGGAAGCCGTTGTATCCGAGCTTGGACAGCTCCGCGGAAACCAGTAGGACGGTATCTTCACGTACTTTGAGTGTATTCTTAAGAAGCGCTTTTGTCATGACAAAAGCCCCGGTACTTGCGAATCTCGCAAATCCCGGGGCTTTCTGTTTACGTTATGGCATATCGATAAGGACCATTTCCGAGCTTCCCTCACTGGAGTTCCCCCGGAAGGTCAGCTCATGACGACGCTGTATCCTTGCCGCATCGCCCGCCTTAATATCGAATACGCCGTCTTCCGATGATATTTCGACATGACCGCTTATGACGTATAGATGCATTCTACGATCCCCGGCCAGACTGTACGTCAGTTCTTGTCCGGTCTCCAGTATGCTGCTGTACATCACAACATCCAGCGACTGGGGCAGGCTCGACTCACCATTGCCTGAACCGATGATCGGAAGCATCTGGTTCAATTGCTGTTCTTTTGTGAAATTGCTTTGATGGTGACTGGTCTCAAGGCCCGGCTCCGCAGGGAGAAACCACATTTCCAGATAGCGTACGTCCTCCGAAGATGAGGCATTCCTCTCGGCATGGTACACGCCGGAGCCTGTATTCACGACATGAACCGTACCGGGCGTAAGCTCCATGACCTTCCCTGTATCATCCTCATACGTCAACGTGCCTTCCAGCACCAAATGCACAATCACCAAATCATGATGAAACCTTCGATCAAACCCCTCCATCGGTTGGAGCACGTATTCATTATGCGCCAGAAGGCTTCCAAAGTGCTCGTTATGCGGGTCTGTATAATCACCAAAAGAAAAGCTGAATTCGCTGTGAATACCGTCTTCATGGGTAGTATGTCTTTCCGCTGCCGTCATGATTTTAATCATGGCCGGTCACCTCCGCCTTTTTTACTATTCAATACCCCGGCGGTTTCCGGTCTAATCAGTCGCCTTTAAGCGTGGAGCAGCTTAAATCCGGTTTCTACCCTGCCTACTCGAAGACCCTCATCATTATATAAATCCTTAGGATATGCAGCTTTCAGCCGTTCGATGGTCGCTTTGCTGCCATAGCCGATTTGTTCCAATATGGACTCCGCGATCCAGCCCCATTCTTCCTCGGAGCCGTCCGAAATTTTGAAAGAAATGCCGAGCCGCTCCTTCTTAAGGCCGAAACAGTACACTCCCTTGAAGCCGCCCTTGGCCACAATATTAGGATCTTCCAGAAGAAGGGTATCCACTTTGTGTTTACCCGCCACCATATAAGGGGCTGCATGCATGGCCTTCGTGATTTGCATGACCGCCTTTCGCGTCGGCTCGTCCTCTATGAGGTCCGGGCATGCAAGCTTCATGTAGGCTGTTGCCAAAGCGCGGAGCGGCATGGCGAATACCGGCAGTCCGCATCCATCGGTTCCCAGTTTCACATCGCCGGGAGCCAATCCCGCCAAATAGGCGACCGTCCGAAGGATTTCCTGCTGCAGCGGATGTTCCGGCTGATCGTATCCCGTCAACGGATATCCCGCCATCTGGCAGTAGGCCAGCATGCCATAATGCTTGCCGGAGCAGTTATGGTACCATTTACTTTTCTCGCCGCCGCCTCGCAAAAGTGTTTCTTTGCTTCCTTCGTCCAGCGGCCAGTTGGATGCGCACACCATGTGGGTTTCGCTGATGCCCGCCTTGCGTGCAAAACGCTCCAACACTTCCACATGAGCCTGCTCCGCACGATGCGAAGCCGTCATGATCGCAATTTCCTCATCGGACAGTCCGTAATGATCGACCAGCCCGCCCCGAATGGAAGGAATCGCCTGCATCGGCTTGGCCGAAGAACGCGTAAATGCGACATAATCCGGATCTCCCGCATAAGCCTCGACCTTACCTTGTTCATTCACAACACATATATGTCCATTGTGGACGCACTCCAAGATGTCCGCCCGATATTCCTTCACCAATACAGTGTCCATGTTGAATAACTCCTTCTATATACCGTCTGTTACGTATGATGCCTTGAGAAGCCTGTATGCTTGCATCTCCCCGAGATCACGCTTATTCGAGAATGATTGCGAATCTGTATTCAGTATAGTACAAAAAAGGGCAATTGACAGCAGGATACGTTCCATAGAGGACGGACATTTCATTTATCTCCCGTTTTGCACGTCTCCTGTTTCATGGTGTGGCCTTGCGTTTAATTACGAGATAAGCAAGCCCACTCGAAACACATTGCTCTGAAAAAGGAGGCGATCGTATGTGGGGAATCATCATCAGCATCGTGATGGCAATCATCATCGGGATAATCGGGGATGCGCTGGTTGGTCATGAAATGCCGGGCGGAATTATCGGTTCCATGATCGCAGGTTTCATAGGCGCATGGCTCGGACCGTGGCTCTTCGGAGCTTGGGGTCCTGTCATAGGCGGATTTGCCATTGTGCCCGCAATCATCGGTACGGCCATCTTTGTATTCCTGCTCGGTCTTGTTGCCAAGTTGTTTAGACGCACAGCCTGATCCTCGTGTTTATATTCATTTTTATATTAACTAAAAGGAGTGAAAGTTATGAATAACGCAGAACAAGAATATCCAGTACAAAGCGGTTCCACATTCTTCAAAGGTGCTTTTATCGGTGCCTTGGTCGGAGCGGCGGCAGCTCTGTTGTTCGCTCCAAAGCCAGGCCGCGAGCTTCGCGGGGATTTATCCGAGAAGCTGAGCATGGTGTCGGATAAAACCAAAGAAGTCGCTTATACCGTAGGCGATAAAGCTTCTGAACTGGCAAAAACGGTAGGAAGCAAAGCCTCCGATGTCATGGCCACCGTGAACGAAGGCCGCCAAAGCATTATGTCCAGCGTCAAGGAAGCGTCGGCAGACGTGTCGAGCGAGGTTTCAAGTGCTTCCAAAGATGTGAAGGATAAAGCGATGGACACCTCTTCCGAAGTCAGCCGTGAAATGAAAACGACAACGAATTATTAATTCGTAGGGTCACGAATAGCCAGCTGACGCAGCTGGCTATTTTTGTGCCAGATCCGGCACGTTGTCTTATCCACATTGTATGGATTCCGAAGTGAAATGAAACGGCGCATCTGCCTGGAAAGCGGGGATATTTCATGAGTAAAGCAAACCCATATCATGGCGGCTCCGGCTTCTCAACCCGAAGCGGCAGTCGTTCGACACGAAACGAGGAACAACGAGTGCAATCCGAATCGTCCAGGGAAAGACACTCGAAAGAGGCGGATGAGGTGCAGGAGCATCCCTTTGAGCTTAGGCACGAAGTGAAGAAATTGAACACGCGACTGGACAAAATCGCCGCCACGCTGGAGAAGTCCGAAATGAAAGACATGATCGATAATTACATGAATCCCAAGAAACGCATCATTGCCAACCTCACTGCCGGCCTGGCCCGGGGGTTGGGCTTAACCCTTGGCACGGCTCTCGTGCTGGGTCTTCTGGGTTACATTCTCAGCTTCTTTGTCAATGTGCCGATGATAGGGGATTTCATCTCGAACCTGCAGGGATATATTGAACAATCCAAATCCTAATTCGTCTCTATTACCTGAACAAGCCCGGTACCTTTAACGGTTACCGGGCGATTGTGATGAGTTATTGCTGCACTTCTTATGCAATCGTGTACTTCGCACTCAAATATTCCTGTTTTTGGACTTTACTTGAAGCAGGTCCCCCGTCCATCCCTTCGCACGCATCCAAAGGTACATCCCTCCGGTCCAGAGCAGGGTGAAGCCAATGACTGCCGTGAAGCCCCAGAACGTCTTAATGCCGGGCAAGTTTTCGAAATTCATGCCCCATACGGCTCCGATCACGGTTGCCGGTGTGAATACGACCGTAAAGATGGTCAAGGTCTTCATGATTTCATTGCCGCGGAACGCCGAGATGGCATCATCTATGGATACCAGCGTATCGATTTCGCGCTCATAGTGATAAATCAGCCTTTCCATTCTTTCTACTCGATGCAGGAGCTGTTGAAACGAGCGGCTGGCATCCAGCTCGCCGTGATACCCTTCCTTCGCCGCAGCGATCAGCTCCTGAAAAGGAATAAACAGGTTGCTCCATTCCAGCAGCTCAAACCTTGACGAGAGAATGTTATCCATTAAAGATCTTCGGTTGCGTGTACGCATATCCTTTTCGACAAGACGCAGGTTATGTTCGAATTGATCCATTCCTGCATGGTAATAATGCAGAATGGCCCGGGCCAATACAAACAGGCCGTCTACGGGCCGCTCGCATTGATGAAGCATCGAGGCTCTATCGGCCTTGGCCATCACGCTGCGGGTATGCTCATCCAAATTAATGGTGATCAGCACTTGAGCATCCACATAGAAATAGAACTGTTCCGACTTATGATGCTCGCGTTCATTCGTAACCTTGTAAAGCATGGACCCCATAATGACCGCCTCCACCCCATCCTTGAAACGAACGGATAAGTAATTCCGCTCCTTTAACGACGGTGCCAGATTAAACCATTCGGCTGTATAAGGATAGCGTGACCGAAGCTCGCCGATCCAGGAGGATTGCCAGTTATCCGTTCGGACATCGTGCCATTGCCACCCCCCTGCAAAATCATAAATATCCTGACCTTCTGTCGTATCCGGCCCAAGCATGATTTCCTTGCCACTCCCTTCGATAAATACGGATATTAGGTTTCAAAAAAGGCACGCATTCCCGTGATGGAGGAAGCGTGCCTTATGTTGCTATACGTCTGTCTCTACGAAGCTTGTCCATATCAATACGAAGAATTGGACATGATTTGCTTCAGTTTTTCCGTTGCCCGCTTCTGGATACGCGAGACACTCATTTGCGACACACCTAACCTTTGAGCGATCGCTCGTTGGGACTGCCCCTCCTGAAATGCCAGCAGCAGCACCTTCTGCTCCTGCTCCTTCAGCTGGCTCATCGCCTGTTGAAGATCCATGCGCTTCTCGACGGAATCAAAGTCGTTCACGTCCGAACTGATCAGCTCTCCAAGCGTGGCCCCGGTTTCTTCCTGAGACAATGGGGAATCCAATGATACATAATGATAGCATTCCCTACCCGCCAACACTTCAACGGTTTCCTCAACGGAAAGATCCAGGTAGGATGCAATCTCATTCACATCAGGAGATCGTTCAAGCTTCACCATTAATTCATCAATCGCTTGCTGGACCAAGGCCCCCTTCTCCTTGATTCGTCTTGGCACTTGAATGTACCATGATTTATCGCGGAGGAAGTTTTTCATATGCCCGATCATACTCTTCATGGCGTAGGGCTCAAACGGAATCCCCAGGCTAATGTCGTATTGCTGAAGCAAACGGATTAATGCCATTTGACCAACCTGATATAAATCCTCATACAGATCGGGCCGATTCCGGGCGATTTTGCCTGCTGCCATCTTGACCATCGGTTCATATTTTTTAATCAGCACCGTTGCGATATCGTTATCCTTCGTCTGCTGATACTGTTCTATTAAATGAACTGCTTCATCTCTGGACTCTTGGGGAGTCGCCTTATCACTCATACTGGCTCCTCGCTTCTTGCGAGCCGCTTCGTCAGCGTAACCTCGGTTCCCTTTCCAGCCTGGTTTGTCACGCTCACCTCGTCCATAAGCGCCTCCATCAGGTAGAAGCCAAGTCCTCCGATTTGGACCTCGCTGAGATCTTTATCATGAAGTGTACGATCGCCAACCGCCCCCACACTGTCGAAACTCTCCCCTTCGTCTCTGACCGTAATGGATAGCGACTCGCCGGTCACTTGAAATAAAACCTCTACCATTCCGCCTTCCTGGCTATAAGCATATAAAACCGAGTTGTTACAGGCCTCCGACACCGCAACCTTCATATCTTCGATCTCTTCATAGGAAAAGCCCATCTTGGAAGCTATCCCGTATAGATTCAACCTTACAATATCCACGTATTCAGCACTGGCAGGCAAATTAAGTGTTATTCTTTGTACATCTGAATTCATTCTTTTCGATCCTTTCCTATTGGGAATTCTTCTTACGACTGAAAGAACTTCGCAATACCCGTCATATCGAACAGCTTTTGAATTTGCGGCGGAACTTCCTCAACTGCAAAGCGTGCTTCCATGCCATGTCTGGCTTTCAGTATCGACAGAAGAATACCAATGCCCGTACTATCAATATATGTCATGTCCTTCATGTTGACGATCAAGTCTACTTCGGAATTGCCGACAAGAGGCTCCATTACCAATCGAAAATCCGGAGCGACGGACAAATCAAGTTCACCGCTCAAAAATACAGTGCATACGCCCTCGTTCATTTGGGTCTTGGCATTGAACTTATCATTCGTTTTTGTATTCATAGACACTCTCTCCCAATCATTTGTTTTCCCTTTACATAACCCGTTATCTCGCTTGTTGAAACAGGTTAACGAGGGATCAAGGCGCGCTAATATATGGAAAACGATTCATTCACTAGCCGTTGATGATTCGAACTTGGCTTGGGCTGATGTCCCACCCGTCCGGCTCTACCGGCATATAACGGGAGATCAGGTGCTTTACACAGCTGATTTTGACCGGTTTGCTGATATATTCATTCATGCCGGCATCAAAGCAGCGCTTCTGAATCCCGTCCATGACATTGGCTGTCATCGCAACGAGTACGGGAGCGTCCGCTTCCGGCTTCATCTGGCGGATGAGGCGAGCGGCCTCCAAACCGTCCATGACCGGCATTTGCAAATCCATAAAGATCATGTCGTAAGATTTATGCCCGGCAGCCATCTCAACGGCCTGCCTGCCGTCTTCGGCCATATCCGCGATCATTCCCATCTTTTCAAGCATGCTCTCCATCAGCTTTCGATTAATCGGATGGTCGTCCACGATCAGAATGTTCGGCTGTCTTCCCCCGTGCACCCGATATTTGTCCGAATGTTCCTCTTCCCGTAGCCGAGGATGCTCCTCCTCATGCGTGTGAACGCAGATCGTGAATACGAAGGTGGCTCCCTCCCCTTCCTTGGAGTCAACCTCGATCTCTCCGCCCATCATCTGCACAAGCGATTTACAGATCGCTAGCCCCAGACCTGTTCCGCCGTAGCGTCTGGTCATCGAGGAATCCAGTTGAGAGAACGGCTTGAACAGCCGGTCAAGCTTCTTCGATGAGATACCGATTCCCGTATCTTTTACCGTGAATTCAAGCGTTAATCGATTCTCTTCAGCCTTGGCAAGCGAAACAACCAAATACACGCCGCCCTCATTCGTAAATTTTACGGCATTGGATACCAAATTCACCAACACTTGACGCAGGCGCCCCATATCGCCGAATACCATCGAAGGGATTTGATCCTCGATATAATACGTAAGCTCCAGGTTTTTCTTGGAGGCTTCTCCGGAGAACAAACCGAACACTTCCTGAACGCAGGACTTAAGATCAAACGGATATTCCTCCAGCTCCATTTTGCCGGATTCCATCTTGGAGAAATCCAGAATGTCATTAATGATGTTAACCAAGGCATCCGCACTGTTGCGGATAATCGTGGCATATTCACGCTGTTCATCCTGAAGCTCGCTGTCCATCAGCAAATCAATCATCCCGATGACGCCATTCATCGGCGTTCGGATCTCATGACTCATCATCGCCAGAAACTCGGTTTTGGCTTTGGCGGCAATCTCGGCTTCTTCCTTGGCCAGCACTAGCTCTTGATTAATCTTTTCCAGTTCCTGAGTCTTCTGGTGCAATTGCGCGGACTGGATCTTCAGCCTGTTATTGGTCCGATACATATCGACAAAACCCTCGATCTTGGATTTCAAGATTTGAGGGATGAAGGGTTTAACCATATAGTCGATTGCACCGGCGGAGTATCCCGCAAAAAGATGCTCCGCGTCCTTGCTGTTTGCGGAAATGAATATTATCGGAATATCCTTTGTCTTGTCTCTCGCCTTGATCAGCCTTGCCGTTTCAATGCCGTCCATGCCGGGCATTTGGACATCGAGAACAATCACGGCAAAATCATACTTCAAGAGATATCGCAAAGCCTCTTCGCCCGAAGTAGCTTTAATGAGCGTGTATTGTTCGCTGTCCAGAACAGCTTCGAGTGCAAGTAAGTTTTCAGGGCGGTCATCTACCAACAGAATATGAATCGGTTCGTGAAACCCCATGAGATCCTCCTACAAAACTTCTATTTAATCTTTCGATAGATTTTCTCGACGCGGTCCAATGTCTCATAAGCTTCGCTATAATTCGTAAAGTGTATGGACTCTTTGGCGCCCAGGACGAGAATACCGAAATGGCTTAGACTCTCGTGAAACAATCCGTGCACGTGATCCCGCAGCTGGTCATTAAAATAGATCATGACATTCCGGCAAAAAATCACGTTAAACTCGTTAAAGGAGCGGTCCGTTGCCAAATTGTGCTCGGCAAATATCATGTTTTTCTTCAAGAACGGCTGAAAAATAACCGAGTTGTACTTCGCGGTATAGTATTCGGAGAACGAGCGGGTACCGCCCGCCTCCAAGTAATTCTTCGTATATTGCTTCATGCGTTTGATGTCGAATACGCCTTCCTTGGCCTGCTGGAGCGAACGCGAATTCATGTCCGTCGCATAAATCCGGGATTTTTCATACAGTCCCTCTTCATGAAGCAAAATGGCCATGGAATACACTTCTTCTCCGGTTGAGCAGCCCGCATGCCAAATCCGTATATACGGATACGTACGAAGCAATGGAACCACCGACTGCCTGAATGTCAAGAATAGTGTCGGATCCCTGAACATTTCCGTAACAGGAATCGACAAATTATATATGAGCCGCTCAAAACATGAACGGTCGTGCAGTACTTTGTCTTGGAGGGCAGAAATCGTGGAAACACCCTCTGCATGAACATGATGCCAGATTCTCCGCCTCAACGAAGGAATGGCGTAATTTCGAAAATCGTAACCATAGAATCGATGAATGCCATCCAAAAGAAGTTCGATCTCGATCTGTTCCAGTTCACGCTCGCTATTCTCTGTCAACAACAGTAGTTCTGATTCCATATGGTCACTAGATGACATTACGCTTGCACCGCTTTCCGAGTGTTTATTTGCTACTTGTACTTTACCCACAAAAGCGGCTTACGAATACAACCAAACCCTCATTAGGGAAAGAAGTTGCTCTGTCTGAATCGGCTTCTTCATATAATCGGAAGCACCCGCTTCAATGCATTTCGCGCGGTCCTCTTTCATGGCTTTGGCCGTCAGGGCAATAATCGGCAATTTGTCGAATTCCGGCATTTCGCGTAAACGGCGCATCGCCTCATAACCGTCCATCTCCGGCATCATCATATCCATTAACACCAGATCGAAATCCGGATTCTGCTGAAGGAGCTCGATCGCTTCCCGGCCGTTCTCGGCAAAGGTCACTTCCATATTGTATCCCTCCAGCACGCTGGAGAGGGCAAACACGTTGCGGATATCGTCATCCACAAGCAGAATTTTCTTGCCTTCAAACAGTTCTTCCTTGTTGTGCAGCTTCTGCAGAATTTTACGTTTGTCCTCCGGCAAATCGGCCTCAACCCGATGCAGGAACAGCGTCGTTTCATCCAAAAGCCGTTCCGGAGACTTCACGTCCTTAATGATGATCGACTCCGCATATTTGCGAAGCTGCATCTCTTCCTTCGAATCCAAATCCTTGCCGGTGTAAATAATAATAGGCAGATCCACCAGGTTCTCGTCATCGCGAATCTGGTCAAGCAGTTCAAAGCCTGTCATATCCGTCAGCATCAGATCAAGCACCATGCAATCATAGCGCTGCTTACGCAGCTCGCTGAGCGCCTCGGCGCCCGTGGATGCCGCCGTAATCGACACATCGTCATGGCCGATCAATTCGATAATGGAATTCCGCTGAATATCGTCATCCTCGACAATCAAGAGATGTTTCATCGATTTTTCCGCATAGGATTGGATATGCGTAAACGCGTCCTCCAGCGCTTCCCGGCTTGAAGGTTTCTTCAGGTAAGCGATCGCTCCCATCATTAAGCCTTGCTTCACTTCATCCACAACGGAGATGACATGCACCGGAATATGGCGGGTAACCGCAGAGCTCTTCAGCTCGCCCATGACGGACCAGCCGTCGATTACCGGGAGCTGGATATCCAGAATGATGGCATCCGGTCTGTACGACTTGGCCATCTCCAGTCCGATGTCACCCTGCAGTGCGACCAAAGCCTTGAAGCCGCGGCCTCTGGCCATATCGAGCAGGATTCTGGCAAACTTCACGTCATCCTCAATGATGAGCAGCACTTTATCCGTCGGCCCGAGCTGGTTGCGATCATCGTCTACCTGTATGGCAGGCTGAACCTCTTTCGTAACCATCTTGGCTTTCGGTACGATCAGAGCGCTCTCCGGCGGTGCCTCCATCGCTGCGGCCGCTTCCTTCGCACCGTCTGCCACTTCTGGATGGCTTGCCGGCAGGAAGAGGGTGAAGCAGCTTCCTTTGCCTTCCTCCGATTCAACCGTAATCCCCCCGCCCAACAGGCGGGATAGCTCGCGGCTGATGGAAAGGCCAAGCCCGGTCCCGCCGTATTTGCGGCTAGTGGTACCGTCCACCTGCTGGAAGGCTTCAAAGATCAGATCCGTTTTGTCTGCCGGAATGCCGATTCCGGTATCTTTGACAGCGAAGGCCACATAGTCCGATTCGGCATTTAGGTAAACCGGAAGCTTGTCCTTGTCGGCCTTCTCCACCTGCAGCTCGACAGAGCCGCTATTCGTAAACTTGAAAGCATTCGATAACAGGTTGCGCAGAATTTGCTTCACGCGATGACTGTCCGTCACGATGCTTTGCGGGATATCCTCTTCAATATGCACGCCCAAATTAATATGCTTGCGCGATGCCACCGCGGCGAAATTCTGCTCCACGAAGGCTTCGATATCCGGAAGCTGGACGTCTTCATAGTTGATTTCCATTTTCCCGGCGTCCACTTTCGATAAGTCGAGAATTTCATCAATCATTTTGAGCAGGTCGGATCCCGACATGTAAATCGTCTGTGCATACTCAATCTGCTTGGAGCTTAGGTTCCCATCCTTGTTCTCAGACAGCAGCTGCGACAATATCAGCAGGCTGTTAAGAGGGGTGCGCAGCTCGTGGGACATGTTCGCCATGAACTCCGACTTGTATTTGGTTGTAATCGAGAGCTGCTTCGCTTGCTGCTCGAGCTGTACTCGCGCCTTCTCGATTTCATCGTTCTTCTCTTCCACTTCCTGCACTTGTTCCTCAAGCGCACGCGTCTTGGCAACAAGCTCGGTATTGTAGTGCTCCAGCTCTTCCTGCTGGCGCTGCAGCAGGTCCTCGGAACGCTTGAGGGCATTGGTCTGCTCCTCCAGATTCTCGTTGGTACGGCGAAGCTCTTCCTGCTGCGTCTGGAGCTCTTCCGATTGAACCTGAAGCTCTTCGGTCATGGCCTGGGATTCGCGCAGCAGCTGCTCGACCCGCAGTCGGCCCGTGATGTTGTTCAGAATGATGCCGAGGGACTGGCTTAGCTGAGACATCAGCTGCTCCTGCAAAGATGTCGTTTCCTCGAACGAAGCCAACTCGACGACGCCCAGCACTTCATTCTCGAACAGAATCGGGTAGATCATGATAGACACCGGCTTGGATGAACCCCACGCGGATTCCACCTTCATATAGTCCTCAGGAGCGCCTTTCAGGACGACCGGCTTCTTATCGAGCGCCGCCTGGCCTACAAGCCCTTCCCCGATCATGAACGCAACCTTCGGCTCTTCTCCGCCTTCATGGGCATAGGAGCCCTTCATCTCCAATTTGTTCGGATGTTTGTCTTCCTGACGGATATAGATGGCTCCGTAATGAGCTCCCAAGATCGGCGTGAATTCGCTGATAAATCGCTGGCCGACCTCTTCCAGGGAATTGATTCCTTCCAGCAGCTCGGTGACTCTGGCCATGTTCGAGTTCAGCCAGGATTGATCACGCTGCGCCTGGAGATAGGTCTCCTCGATGCGCTGCTTCTCGATGATGTCTTCGGACAAGTCTTTGAATACTCGAGCTACGTCCCCAAACTCGTCCTTGGACGTAACCTTGATACGGCGGATGGCCTTCAGCCTGCCTTCGCCGAAGCTCTTCAGCATCATGGAAACCACGTTGATGCCCCGGGTTATGCTTGGGAGAATCCATAGAATGACCAGCATTCCGATAAGAAGCCCGCCGGCCATGATGTAGATGAATATTTGCACGGAGCGGTCGTAAGCGGCTTGCGCTGCGGCTATATCATCGTTGATCTTCTGATTCTCGTAGCCGCTAAGCTCGTTCAGGCTCATCAGAATCTCATCCTGAACCGCTTGCCCGGTGGAATTACGGAGTGCGTTGGCCCCATCTGCGTCGCTGGTAGAGAGCAGTTCCAGCGTCTTGTTCTGATACACGATATATTCGTTACCCGCACGCTCGATCCGGACCAGCAATTGCTGTTCCTCTGCGGTATTTACGCTTTCCTTGATGGCCTTGAAATACTCCTCCGCCTGTGCCGTCATCGTCTCGATTTCCTGTTTGGACACCGCATACGTAGACGGATCGTTGCTCAGGATCATATTCGTAAGCTCTCGCGCCATATTGTTGACTTCTCCGCGCATGCCGCTGGAGTTTCGCACCTTCTGGTATCGCTCCTGGAAGATCTGGTCCATCTGGTTGTTCATATAACTGATCCGGTCGTACCCGATCAGGGTTAAAACCAGCATAAGCGCCAGTAATGTTGTAAAACCAATGACTAACTTGCTCTTAAGCTTCATTGATGGGTTCCCTCTCCTTTTTTAAGAGATATCCAAACCAGGCATTTATCGTCCTCTCGCTCCTGCGATGGATCATCCACAAAATACTGTTCCTTCATTTCGTCCTCTCTCCAATGGTGAGGGCCACCCAGATGCGTCTTCAGGTGATCCAGCTTCTCGTCATGTCCGCCCTCTACCAGTTCGAGCAGGCCATCCGTATACATAACCAAATGACCTTCGCCTTCATAATGAAAGCTTCGTGGCTCCATGTCCTCGATCCGGTCGAACAAGCCAACCGGGCAGCAGCCTTGATCCAGCGTCATGACCTCGCCGTCCTCCTTGAAGAACAGAGCCGGGGGATGTCCAGCGTTGACATAGTCCACCCGCTTCAAACGAGTGTCCACGACAAGATAGATGGCCGTAAAATAGTACTGAATCAGCTGTTCGCCCAGGTTCAACTGATTGAATCTGCGATTCAATTCTTGAACCACCTTCTCCGGTTCGACATAAGTCGTCACCGTATCCTTCAGCACCGAAGCAATGAACATGCAAAACAGGGACGAAGTAATCCCGTGTCCCATCATATCCAGCAGAATCACGCCATAACGTCCGTCGCCTAGCGGAAACCATGCATACAAATCTCCCGCAAGCTCTGCCGAGGGCTGGTACAGCGCATGAATCTCCAGCTGTTCATCTTCGATGGGCGAGCTTAACACGGCATTCTGAACCATGGCCGCAAGCTTCAATTCCGCCTGGACCCGCTGTTCCCTTTCAATATGCCAGTCTTTCTCATGCTTCAACCGAAGCGCGAGGCGTATCCGCGCCATCAGCTCCACCTTGTTGATCGGTTTCGTGACGTAATCGACGGCACCGGCATCCAGCGCTTCCGCCAGCTTCTTCGAATCTCCGACGGCGGTGACCATAATGATCGGTATATCTTTCAAATGCTCGTATTGCTGAACAATACGGCAAGCTTCTATTCCATCCATCTCAGGCATCATCATATCGAGCAGCACCAAATCGATATCCGCCCTACGGGGTTTCGGATCATGGCTGCGATCGCCGATCCCCAGGTGTTCCAGCATTTCCAGGGCCGAAGATGCAGATAGTGTATTTTGATAATTTTCCTTCTTCAAGATTTCTCGAATAATAATGACGTTAGTCGGATTGTCATCTACGATTAATATTCTCATTGCCCTCTCCTTTAACGTTACGGCTTATGCGGCAGAAATCCTTTTCCTACTATTATACTATAATAACCCTTTGATCATTTGCCATAGAAAAAGGTTCTCAAGCTTGAATCTTCCACTTTTAATAGATATATGGAACATTCTTTTAAAACATAGATAAGGAATGAGACGTCAATAGTCTCATTCCTTATCTATGTTTTAAGTCCTATAACTCCTATGTCGAATCAGCGCCAGGCTGAACGTTCAATGCTTCCTCAATCCTTCTTAGCTATCACGAGCACTTTGCCAAGGTCCAATTGTTTCTCGTAAAATCCCGCCTCGGCTTCGGTAAAGCCAAGCGATACGATTTTGGCACGCAGCTCATCCCCGCGGGACCGGAACAGATTCGCCAGGGCATCAAACACGCCTTCTTCCTTAATGCCTACATTATTGGCATCGGCTGCTTCCACAATCCGGCTCGTTTTGTCCGAATCATGGGCCAGTACGTAAATGTGATCCAGATCGTAACCGGACTGCCGTAGATTCTGAACCTCCTGAACCGCTTGCGTCCCGTTTTCCACGACTTTGGCATATGACTTCGTATTGGTGAATTCCATTGTGAAAACCTCCCCTAATAGTGTTAAACCTCAATTTAGGTTATAGTCCATTGGTTATTAACCGTAATTCTCAAGGTTGAAACAAATTTATTCACTATAATCGAAAAATAAATCGACGCCTTCGATTTCACCGGTATCCCGGTCAATGTATACCTTAAGCGCATGATGGTTCTCAAGGTATACATCTCCGTCCTCCGCCTTAAAATACGGCTTACCCAGGGATGACCGGACATGATCGGTTGACATGCCTATATGCTGGCCTTCAACCTGAAAGGACTCGGCAGAGGGCTTGACATGAACATATTCCGTGTAGCCGTTGCGGACTCCAACTTCCATATTTTTATAAAGAAGCTTAGTGGTTCCGCTCAGCCCGTCCTGCTCGATTCGTGCAGGCGTTCCCAGCTTGCGGACGATATCACGCTTGGTATCCGCAAGCGATATCCCGTTTAACGTCCCGTAGCCCTCTGAAGAGTTGTCGCCGGTGTGTGCTTGTCCAACATCCGCAGCGGCATGAACTACAGGCGCTTGCCATATCTCGGCAGCAGGCTGCTGCGCTGCCGCAGCACCCCCACCTCCGGAGTAAACCATGAGCCCGACCATCAACAGTGCGACATTCCACATGCGACCTCCTCCTTTCATCATCTTGCCGTGTTATACCCTGGCTTGGCTTAAACCTGTTATCTGGCTTTTTGACGACGGAAACTGTTCCACAGGCCAACTGCCGTGTCCACGTAGGACAGCCAGTTCCGGCTGCGGGACTTTTCTTCCGCTTCCGTCTTCTGATAGACGGCGTCATACGACTGGAACGTGCGATCTTGTGCCGTCAAAGGCACTTCCATGCGGGCGGGCTGCTCTTTCTTCTGCTCTATCCGGGATTGCTTAAAGCGGCTAACCATGCCGGCGGATATTTGCTTCACCGCATAAGTGACTTCGCTTAAAGCTTCTCCCAGGTTTTTGACGGTATCCATAACCGGATCAATTTGTTTCATCTTATGCTGAACATCCACCGTAATATCGTTCGTATTTCGAATGGTCTGCTTCACTTCATAACTCAATTCGTCGACCGTCTTTTGTACTTCCTGAAGCGTTTGTGTTACCTTTTCGAGCGATTGCGTGGCCGCCTTCAATGTCTTGATCAAGAAGAATACGAGAACCGCAAATGCCACGGCAATAATGGCAACACTGATTTGAGTTAGCATACGTTGTCCCTCGCTTTCAAGTTATGTTTGGTTTCGGATACGCAATAGTTACCCTATCCCCCACCTCACGAAACAAAGGGTTCCTTGCCATCCATGCCACTGTTCTCCAGCTTGTTTCATCCCCTGCCGCCCCGGTTAAAGAACACTACGAAGGGCGCTGCGGCAACGCCGATGGCCCCTACCGATCTTCAAATTGGATAAGAGCTCCTTACTTGGAGCAGCATGCGATGACATGCCATATATCCAATAAAATCGATGAAGAAAGCAGGGTGAATATGATGTTAAAATGGTCCGTAATTTTTCTGGTGGTTGCACTGATTGCAGGGATCTTCGGCTTCTTCGGCATCGTTGAGGCTGCAGCCAGTATCGCGAAGGTTCTGTTCTTCGTCTTCGTTGTCCTGTTTGTGATCTCTCTCTTTACCGGACGCAGACGAAGTATGTGACGGCGTCACATGTTGTTAAAGCCCGTGCATTGAATATACACATAGGAACGTGAAAAAGGGTGTCCCTCCGTTGTTAAACGGATGGGACACCCTTTTTTGTGGCGTGCTTGAATTTGAGGCGGATTAAGCGTTCGTTGCTGCAGCCTCCCGGCTTCCGGCTGCCTTCGGCTCTTCCGCCGGCTTCGTCTTCTTGATGAAGAAAGCCAGAATCAAGGAAACCACGCTGATCCAGGTGGCAATAACAAAGGCATAGTTAATGCCATAAATCGTTGCTTCGTTGCCCAGCTTAAGCAGGTCGGCCTGATTCTTCGGATCAAACAGGCCCGACTGCATCAAGGCTTCTCCTCGGCTCTCCGCCTGGGTGGACATGACGGTAACGAGAATCGCGGTTCCGATCGAGCCGGAAACCATGCGGAGTGTATTCGACATGGCCGTACCATGGGCGTTCAAGCTCCGCGGCAGCTGATTCAGTCCCGCGGTCTGAATCGGCATCATGAGCATCGACATACCGAACATGCGGGCCGTATAGATAATCATGATCTGGCCGTAAGACATCGTTTCGGTCAGATTACTGAACTCCCATGTCGTAATGACCGTAATCGCCAGACCGATAACAGCCAGCCATCTTGCGCCAACCTTATCGAATATCGCGCCCGTGATGGGTGACATAATCCCCATCAGAATCGCGCCGGGAAGCATGAGCAGACCGGATTCCACCGGCGTAAACCCGCGAATCTGCTGCAGATAAATCGGCAGCAGGATCATCCCGGCATACATCGCCATCGTGACGATGACATTGATCAAGGTCGTTAACGTAAACATGTTGTACTTAAATATACGGAATTCCAGCATCGGATTGTCAGCCTTCATTTCCCGCCATACAAACAGGATGAGGGCAACCGTGCCGACCGCAAGGGTCGTCACGACCGGCGTGCTGGACCAGCCGTCGTTCCCGGCGTCACTGAAGCCGTAGAGCAAGCCGCCGAAGCCGAGCGTCGACAAAATGACAGCGATCATGTCCAGCTTGGGCCGGCTGACCTCGGTCACGTTTTTAAGGAAGAAGACCCCGATTAACGTAGCGATAACGGAGAAAGGCAGGATCATGTAGAACAGCACCCGCCAATCGTAATGCTCCACGATATATCCGGAAAGCGTAGGACCGATCGCAGGAGCAAAGATCATGGCGATCCCCATCATGCCCATGGCTTTACCGCGGTTCTCGATAGGGAAAATGTTCAGAAATACGACGGTCATAAGCGGCATGAGAATTCCTGCACCCGCTGCCTGAACGAGGCGTCCGGTTAGAAGGAATGCGAAGTTAGGGCTGATGGCACACAGCAAGGTGCCGATCGTAAACAGCGTCATGGCGCTGATGAACAGCTGCCTGGTCGAGAATCGCGCTATCAGGTAGGCGGTAACGGGAATCAGCACTCCGTTCACCAGCATAAAGCCTGTGGTCAGCCACTGGGCTACCGTCGGTTTGATGCTTAAATTTTCCATGATGCTCGGCAGAGCAACATTCATCAAAGTCTGGTTAAGAATGGCGACAAAAGCGCCAATCATTAATGCGGCAATGATGGGGCCTTTCTTGACAGGCTCGCCGGGGCGAGCAGCAGTATGGGTATTCATCGGAAGCTTTCACTCTCTTTCTAAGTAAGTTCGTTCATATCAATAGCATGTTTGTTCTATGTGGACAGCTGACCTTGGATATACTCAACATTCGTCAAAATTTTGCGGTACAGGGAACTCAACTGCCTAACCTCTTCATCTGTTAGAAAACCATATAACAAATCGCTCAGTTCGGCGCGTTTATTGGCCAACTGCTCGATCAGCTCCCGCCCGAGCGGCGTAATCTCCAGATGGATGACCCTGCGGTCGGTTGTATCCCTTACGCGGCGCGCGAATCCGCCTTCGATCAATTTATCGGATATGCCCGTGACCGCGCCGCACGTCACATGAATGGAATCCGCCAAGTCAGACAATCTCAAAGCACCCTGTTCGTGGAGCTTCTCCAAGGCGGTGTACTGAGTTCTCCCCAGCTTAGGGAACCCCTCCTTCTGCCATTCATTCTGCACAGTCCGAAGCATCTTCTTAAATAGCATCTCCAACTCCAGAATTTCATTCCGCATGGACATGTATTTTTTTACACTCCTTTAATGGTCCAGCACTCCTTCAATAGAGACACCTTTCCTTCGCCTCTAAATACTTTAGTACTAAAACATTTATTTCTAAACATTTACTGATTATAGTAGGGGATCATTTCAGTGTCAATGTTTACATATATATTTTTTCCATAATTATTTTCTGAAAATAATGCTTTATCATGAAAGAAAATGCAAAAAAGACCCAGACATCGTTTCCTTGTCTGGGTCTTTAGCCGATTCTCTTGCTTTACTTAAACAACGAAGGAATCGACATCCAATCCATCGTAAAGTTCAATTCCAGGCCATCGGACAGAAACTTAACATTCTTCACGGTTACCAAATCCGGCAAATAGTCCTTCAGCGAAATTTGAATGGGGTCAAGCCGGAACACATTCAGCGGAATTTCAACGCCACGAATCGTTGTCGATTCATGCGTCAGGTGAAGGTAGCTTCCCTCGGCTGACATCTGGAAGCGCAGGACGGCTCCAAACGGCAATACGCCCCATTTTCCGTTCATGCGGGCTGTCATGGTGGTACCGTTCATTACGAAATCGGCACCGGTTATATCGACGCCAAGGTCATGCGTGCTCATATATTTTACCATGTTCTTCTTGCTGAGTTCCCCGACTTCCTCCGTGCTTAGTTTCATGCGGGTATCCCGGTTCGACACCATGGTCATCAATTTGTCCTTGAAATCAACGGATCGATAGCGCATGTCCAGGGATTGCGTAGGATAAACAAACCAGACTGCCGCACCGATGATCACAAGCAACAAGACAAGTATTCCCAATAGGAATCGCCCGGTTCGTTTCTTTCGGCGTACCATCCAAAGATCCCTCCTCCCAAAGGATTTCCCTGCTGGAGCAGGGCTTTTCCCATCCCCAAAGTATATAGGAATCCTGGAAACTTGTCACGATTTGAGAATTGTACCCAACTTTCTTGGTTCAAAACATCCAAATGGTGGTTATTACGATATTGTCAAATACTACTTCGGTCCCAAGGAGGAATCATTCCATGAAAAAAACGCTAAGCATTACTGCAGCCCTAGCACTCACCCTGTCCCTAACCGCCGTAGCAAGCGCGGATCCGATTAACGGTACGGTATCCAACACTTCAGGACCGGCTCCGATCTCGGTGGAAGACCCGCTCATCAAGCCTGAAGAAGTCGTGATCGTACCGACGCCGATGATTGAGCTTACAAGCAAAACTTACTTCTACAACGCTCCAAACGGCGAAAAGCTTGGTGCCTTGGCTCCGCAAAAGCTCGACACCACCGGCAATCGTTACGATGTCATGCTTGGCGGGGAATGGGTTGAAGTATATACATGGCTCGGTAAAGCTTGGATTTATGTAGAGTAATCGTGTATGGCTATCGGGCTTCATGATCCTTCATGCACCCCGGCATGTTAAATGGCAGGTCAAGAGAATCTTGGCCTGCCATTTGTATACCTGCACATTCGGTATCCCTTAGGAGGATCCCTTAGGCTCCACATGAATATGGACGCTCATAATATTATGAATCTTCTCCATCTGCTCTTCGATTCGGTCACTGATCTGATGCCCCTCCAAAACGCTGATATCCGGGTCTACCTCGATGACGACGTCCACCAATACATGATTGCCGTGGATTCGGGCTTTCATATCCTTGATTCCCTCGACACCGGGCGTACGGGCAATCGTGCTGCGCAAATCCGACAAACGGTTTTCATCAAAGCCGTCGGTGAGGCTATAGGTACAATCCCTGAATATTTCCCAAGCCGTTTTGCAAATAATGACGCCAACCGCTACGGCCGCCACGGTATCCAGCCAGGGCAGGCCGAATTGTGCGCCGATGATGCCGACAGCGGCCCCAACGCTGACGAGCGCATCGGACAAGTTATCCTTGGCCGCTGCCATCAGCGCCTGGTTATCGATGCGCCGCGCAAGGTTCCGATTGTAACGATATACGCCCAGCATCGCAACGGCACAGATGCCGGCTACGCCGGCAGACCATAAATTCGGCACTTCCTTGGAGCCTTCAAAAAAAGAACGGACGGCTTCAACCAGCACTTGGATGCCCACGACCGCCATGATGAAGGAGGCCACCAGCGCCGCGATCGTCTCCGCCCTCAAGTGTCCGTACGCATGATCGGAATCCGGCGGCTTCTGGGAAATCCGCAGCCCGATCAATACGGCGAGCGATGCCACGATATCCGTCAGGTTATTGAAACCGTCGGCGAGCAAAGCACTGGATGCAAACAAGTATCCGCAGAATATTTTAAACGATGACAATACGAGGTAGGCCGCAATGCTGATCCAGGCCCCTCGCTCCCCTTGTTTGATGTTATCATAGGCATTCACTATACGCGTCTCTCCTTTGCTTGCTCCGTGCAGACTTCAAGCGATATCCATCATTATCCATATTTAATCCTAGCAAAGGTCTTTCGTGTGGGTCTAGAGAAACATAATTGCTTCGGTCAAAGAACCATGGACGTAGAAAATGGTATTAATCATTGTTACCCTTGCCGGACGATTTAAAAACGAATAAAATGAGGACAAGCGAACACGAAGAGGAGGGTGATTTCTATGCCCGAGAATAATGAGCCACGCAAAGTGAATTTGGCTGATGCGATCAAGCAAAAGCTGGAACAAAAGAAACAGCAAAATACATCCGCGAACAAGCCGGGACAATTCCAAGCCGATTCAGCGCAAAAAATGAAAAGCCAAAACAACAAAAAGCCAAACAACCAGCGTCGTCGTACCGGCGGTTCGTAAAGAGCCGATCCGTACCGCACGCCAAAAAATGCTGCATCTCCCATACCCGGGAGGTGCAGCATTTTTAATGAAAAGGCGGGATGACAGCTTATCACCATCATCCCGCCGCTTAATTTTTAAACTTCAACCGGGTACATGCTTTCGCGAAGCCCCTTGATCTCTTCACTCTCCAGATACTCGTCATAACTCATGCTGCGGTCGATGATGCCGTTAGGCGTAATCTCGATAATCCGGTTGGCAATCGTCTGAATGAACTGATGGTCATGCGAGGTGAACAGAATCGTTCCGTCGAAATCGATCAAGCCGTTGTTGAGCGCCGTGATGGACTCCAGATCCAAGTGGTTCGTCGGCTCATCGAAGATCAGCACGTTCGCGCCGTTCAGCATCATTTTGGCCAGCATGCAGCGAACCTTCTCGCCTCCGGACAATACGCTCGCTTTCTTCAGCGCTTCCTCGCCCGAGAACAGCATGCGGCCAAGGAATCCGCGCAGGAACGTTTCGTCCTGATCCTTGGAATATTGGCGCAGCCATTCCACGAGATTCAGGTCGACTCCGTCGAAATAAGCCGAATTGTCTTTCGGGAAATATGCTTGGGTCGTGGTTACGCCCCAGCTGTATTCGCCGGCTTCCGCTTCGGTTTCGCCGGTGATGACCTGGAACAAGGTCGTTTTCGGCAAGCCGTTTGGTCCGACAAACGCAATTTTGTCACCTTTATTCACGACAAAACTCACGTTGTCCAGCACTTTCTCGCCTTCCACGCTCTTCGTCAGGCTGTCCACGGTCAGCAATTGTTTGCCGGCTTCGCGTTCAGGCTTGAAGTTGAGGAACGGATATTTACGGTTGGATGGACGGATATCGTCCAGCGTAATTTTATCGAGCTGCTTCTTCCGGGATGTCGCTTGCTTCGATTTCGAAGCATTCGCGGAGAAGCGCTGAATGAAGGCTTGAAGCTCCTTGATCTTCTCTTCCTTCTTCTTGTTGGATTCGCGCTGGAGCGCGAGGGCCAGCTGGCTGGATTCATACCAGAAGTCGTAGTTGCCGACATACAGCTGGATTTTACCGAAATCGATATCCGCAATATGCGTACATACCTTGTTCAGGAAGTGACGGTCATGGGATACCACGATAACGGTGCCTTCATAATCCATCAGGAAGTTCTCGAGCCACTGAATCGATTCGAGGTCCAAGTGGTTGGTAGGCTCATCGAGCAGCAGGTTATGCGGCCGGCCGAACAATGCTTGGGCCAAGAGAACGCGGACCTTCTCGTTGCCGCTCAGCTCCGACATTTTCTTGTCGTGCAGCTCACGCGGAATGCCGAGGCCGATCAGGAGCGCAGCCGCATCCGGCTCGGCATCCCATCCGTTCAGCTCAGCGAATTCGCCTTCCAGCTCACCCGCACGCATGCCGTCTTCTTCGGAGAAGTCGGCTTTTGCATACAGCGCATCCTTCTCTTTCATGATGGTATACAGTCTGGCATGACCCATGATGACCGTCTCCAGAACCGGATACTGGTCATATTCATAGTGGTTCTGCTTCAGAACCGCCATCCGTTCGTTGGGAGTCATATGAACCTCGCCTGAGTTCGGTTCGATCTCGCCGGAGAGGATTTTTAGAAATGTAGACTTACCCGCCCCGTTAGCGCCGATGAGGCCGTAGCAGTTGCCCGGGGTGAATTTTATATTGACATCTTCAAATAGTGCTCGTTTGCCATAGCGGAGCGTTACGCCGCTTGTACTGATCATTAAGCATTACCATCCTTTATCACTATTGGTTTCAGCACATTATAGCATAAGTACGGCGGTTATCGAAGCTTCTGGACGATATAAAACGGTTTTAAACAAATAAAACCTCCTGCATGGGCCATTTCATGCTGACCAGCCACAGGAGGCCGACGATCAAAGATTGCTTTTTTCCAAGTTTCATAGAACCGAGGCGTTTCTATTAATTAGAAGAAACCAGTCGGACCGGATCCGCTGCCTTACCATAGACTTCACCGGGAATCGATTTGACGATCCCGTGCAGTTGGCTAAGAAAAACGCTGCTGCCGCAAGAGCGGTCGGCATTTGGCCCAAAACGATGACGATTAGAAGCAGCTAATAAATGGGCCCGAAAGGTTATACGACCTTTCGGGCCTTTTTAGGCAGTCTGTAGTGTGTATGCCGATCGGAATCGCTTCTTGGGTTTCCGTTACGAAGTCACGCTTCTTCGTTCCGGCTGAACCTTGAAGGTTTCCCCGTACTTCAAGACGCGAATCCGCTCCTTGGCAATCCCGAGCCGCTTTCGTTCCGCTTCCATCCGGTCCAGCGCTTCCCTGGCCGTATCATCGGCCAGCTTGAAGGTCCCGTAATGCATCGGAATCATCGTCTCCGCCTTCACGTCCTGAAACGCCTGCAGCGCCTCTTCCGGATTGACGTGCTGCGACGTCATGAACCACTCCGGCTCGTATGCCCCGATCGGCATCAAAGCGAGGTGAATGTTGAACCGTTCGCCGATCAGCTTAAAACCCTCGAAATAACCGCTGTCTCCGGCAAAATACAAATTCGGCGGAAGCAGTCGGGTACCGTCCTCTGCGACGGGTTCGTTATTGCATGGCGATTCATCGGAAGAACTCGAATCCGTCTTTCCATCCTGCAGCACGGGCTCCATCACGAATCCTCCCCAATGGGACGTATTCGTATCAAACGGTGTCCGCCGCGTCCAATGCTGTGTCGGCACGAAGGAGAATTTCACGCCTTTTATGGCGACCGATTCCCACCACTGCAGTTCGATCACGCGGCGAAAGCCTTTATTGATCATTTTCCGACGCAAACCAACCGGTACAATGATGGTGGTATCCGCACGGTACAGCTTACGGATCGAGGAAACATGCATATGGTCATAGTGGGAATGCGATATCAAAATGACATCGATCGGGGGGATCTCATGAATGGGAAGTCCAGGTTCCCCAAGGCGCTTATTAAACCC
Source organism: Priestia sp. BR_2 (assembly GCF_041954005.1). Taxonomy (NCBI): domain Bacteria; kingdom Bacillati; phylum Bacillota; class Bacilli; order Caryophanales; family Bacillaceae; genus Priestia; species Priestia sp. BR_2. Next base: position 48,850 of record NZ_JAVFHM010000110.1, read on the forward strand.
CATTCTCCGCGCCCATACGGGATCAGTCACAATATTCATGCCTTCGTATTGAATGAAGAACGTGGCGTGCCCGATCCAGGTAACGGAGGTTTCGTGCCGGTTGCTATGCAAATACTGAAGATCCGGCGTCAGGTTCGGAATGCAGTAGGAATAATCCTTCTTCTTCTGACGACGTTCGTCGCGCCACTGCTTGAACTGTTTAAGCGTTTTGTCCGTGCTGACGTTATCGATATTGTTATAGCGAATTCTTGGCATGCAGCCTCCTCCTTCCATTACCCTGTATTTTACCCGTATTGAGCTATCCGCTCAACTTTGCGCTTTGTTGTTCTTTTTACACCGAATGATTCTTGGCGAAACAGCCCGGATTTATTTTGTCCATCCCTCAATCCGAAGGGTCTTTATACTTGACGACGTAAATCGCCATAAAGGCTACGGCAGCCAGTACCGTGAGCAGCGGTGCTATGAAAATGCCGAAGTCCTCCACTTGCCTCACCCCTTCTTCGCGGATTTGCCGCGAATGTAGTTCGCATCGAACAGAAACAATCGCATCAGCAGGATCAGGGAAGGCACCAGCACGCAGAAGCCGAGAATAAACGCGGTAATCAAAGCGATGGCCATCGTATCGTTGGTGATGCTCTCATCAATGTGGATGTAATCATAGAGAATGTACGGCAGATGCGAGCGACCATATCCGTACCAGGCAAAAGCGAATTGAAGCATGACCATGATAAATGCGATGCCAAGGCGGGTGCGTTTCCACACGAGGTATACCGCGATCACAAAGCAGACGAACGACGCGATAAACATCCAGGCGATATCCAGCATTTGCCCAAAATGGACCGGATTCTGATGGTTGATCTGGAAAAACGCGAAAACCGAAGCCAGGATCGTCGGCCCGCTCCACCCCAGTGCATAACCCCGTACCACGCCGAACGCCACCTCATCCCCGGCACGCTGCGCGTAATAGGACAGGAACATCGCCGAGATGTACAGAACGCTGACAAGGGCAAGCAGAATGACCGACCACGTGTACGGATTCGTGAAGAACGTGTACCAGTGAAGCTCCACCTTCCCGCCGTCCATATAGATGATGCCGCCTTCGGAGATGGCCAATATCGTCGACAAGGCGGCAGGAATGAGCAGCCCCGTCGCTCCGTATAGTCCCATGTATACGATATTGTTGCCCGTCTGGCTGCCATACGTATGATAGGCGTAGTAAGCGCCTCGGATGGCAAGCAGCACTAGCGCCAAGCTGCCCGGGACAAGCAGCGCGGTACCATAATAATACGCGGCATCGGGAAAGAATCCGACGAGCCCGACCACAAAAAAGATCAGGAACACATTGGTCACTTCCCAAACGGGAGACAGGTATCGCTGGATGATATTGTGGATCTTGTTCTCATGTCCGGTAAGCACGCTATAGAAGCTGAAGAATCCAGCACCGAAATCAATCGAGGCCACCAGCAAATAGCCGAACAGGAACGTCCATAGAACGGTTATGGCTACCATGGCATAGCTCACTTGCGGTCTCCTCCTTCGATTTCGAGTCCCAGCAGCCGGATTTCCTCTTCCGCGCTTTTATTCCGGAACAATTGGCTCAGCACGCGGATTGCGGATACGGACAAGACCAAATACAGTAGAATAAACAGCACCAGCATCCAGCCGACGCTCGATGAAGTGGTCGCCGCATCCGATACCTTCATATAGCCCCGCACAATCCACGGCTGCCTTCCGATCTCGGCAAGGAACCAGCCCAGCCATATGGCTGACATCGATAAAGGCCCTAAAGCCAATATACTGAGCAGCAGCCACTTTGGGTAAGGCTTTTTGCCAGGAAGTTTCCTTCGGAACATATACAGGAGAGGAATCAGAACGATCACGGCGCCGCTGGTCACCTTCAAATCAAAAAAATAATGCACGGACATCGGCGGTCTCTCGTTCTCCGGAAATTCATTCAGGCCGATGACCTCCGTACTGGGGCTGTTCCCTGCCAGTATGCTAAGCGCGTACGGAATCTTTAACGCATACTTGATTTCGTTATTCTCATCCAGAAAGCCGCCGTAAATGAGCGGGGCTTGTCTCATCGTTTCAAAATGCCACTCGGCGGCCGCCAGTTTCTCGGGCTGGTATTTGGCCAGGAATTTGCCGGAAAAGTCTCCGATCATCACGGTGGCCGCGGCAAACACAAAGGTGGAAACGACGGTGAGCTTCAGCGCTTTCTTAAAATAGACGTGCCTGCTTCCCCGAAGTAAGCTGAAAGCCGCGATGCTGGCCAGCGCCGCTGCGCTTGTCGTAAACGCCGACGCCAGCACATGGCTCACCTTGGTCGGCGTCGCCGGATTGAACATGGCCACGAACGGATTCACGTTCGTAAACACCCCGTCCACCAGCTCAAAGCCCTGCGGCTGGTTCATAAATGCATTCATGCTCGTGATAAAGAATGCAGAAGCGGAGGAGCCGATCGCCACGGGAATTAGCAGCAGCAAGTGGGTCCATTTGTTTTTGAACCGATCCCACGTATAGAGATAAATGCCAAGAAAGATCGCCTCCACAAAAAAAGCGAAGGTTTCCATGAACAGCGGCAGCGCAATGGCCTTACCGGCTACGCGCATAAAGGTGGGCCACAGCAGGCTGAGCTGCAAGCCGATGGCGGTTCCTGTCACGACGCCGACAGCTACGGTAATCACGTATCCCCGCGCCCAGCGCCTGGCGAGCAAGGTATAATGGTCGTCCCCCGTCCGGATCCCCCTCCACTCCGCCAGAGCCAGCATAATGGGAATCCCGACGCCGATGGTTGCCAGAACAATATGTACAAACAGGGTCAGTCCGGTCAGTATCCGGCTCATCAGTACTGGATCCAGTGATGACATCAGGTTCACTCCTCGGGTGTGTTATCCAAAATGATGCATGTAGCGCAAATATCCTTTCACGGCCCCGTACAGCATAATGGCCGCCACGATAAAACATAGAATCGCAAGCTTTTTCTCCTGCTTCCTGTACATCGACAGCCTAGCCTCCCTTATGTATTTCGGACTTCCTGCAAGGGGTGCCGCCCTTCGCCGTAATTCTTTGAAAAACATGAATGAATTCCATCCAACATTATCAGTTTTACAAACCCTTCCTCTTTTTATCCAAAGTCCGGTCAATTTGTTGGAATCCTGTGCATGATGTTTTTTCCGGCATGGAAAAGAGGTACAATAAGAGGATAAGGAGGCGATAAAAAACCATGAAAATTACATTCATTGAACCAACCCCGAGCCCGAACTCCATGATGCTTCATCTTGACGAAACCCTGGAGTCCGGAATTCGCAGAACATATACACTAGACAACGAACGGTCGGCTCCTCCCTGGATCAGGCAGCTGCTCCATATCCCTGGCGTAAAGAGCGTGTTCCACACCCTCGATTTCATCGCGCTCGACCGTAAAGGCAACGCCGATTGGCCTTCCATTCTGGGCGCCGTTCAGGAAATATTCGGCCAGGAGGGACTCGCCGCCGGACTCAAGGAAGGCGCTGATGATATCGCATTCGGGGAAGCCCAAGTGTTCGTGCAATATTTCCGCAATATTCCGATGCAAATTCGTGTCAAAAGCGGGAATCAGGAAGAACGTATCGGTCTGTCGGAGCGCTTCTCCCAAGCCGTAGCCGCGGTAGGGACTTCCTCGCTTATCAAGGAACGCAAGCTCAAGGAGTACGGCGTACGCTACGGCCAGCTGGAAGACATCGCCCGTGACGTGGAGCAGGAGCTGGAAGCCGCATTCCCGCAGGAGCGCCTCGATAAGGTCATTGCCCAGGCGATTGCCCACGGTGCCAGCGACGAGGATTTCGTCGAGCAGCGCCGGAAGCTGACGGACGAGGAAACCGAGGCCGCGATGCAGGATGAGGACTGGCGCGTACGTTATGCCGCGCTGGATGCGCTGGAGCCGACGGAGAAACACATTCCGCTGCTTCGCAAAGCGCTTCGGGATCCGAAGATGCAGATCCGACGGCTCGTCGTTGTGTACTTGGGCGACCTTCGGACGCCTGAAGCGATGGAGCTCCTGTATGAAGCCATGCGCGACGAAACGCCGGCCGTTCGCCGTACCGCTGGAGATACCTTGTCCGATATCGGCGATGCCGCCGCTACCCCGGTCATGGTCGAATCGCTCAAAGACAGCAGCAAGATCGTTCGCTGGCGTGCAGCCCGCTTCCTATACGAAGTCGGTACGGAGGAAGCGCGTTCCGCCCTTGAAGAAGCGGCCAACGATCCGGAATTCGAAGTAAGCCTGCAGGCGCGAATGGCGCTGGAGCGCATCGAATCCGGCGAAGAAGCTGCCGGAACCGTCTGGCAGCAAATGGCTAAACGGAATCAATCGTAATCGCTCGGCGGAAACCGACTTGAACCGTAAAAATTAACCATTGCTTATGACATGGAATGTGATTTATACTTAGGACTCTCTTGTTAGAATTGAATATACAGATAGCCTCATCATTCCAAGATGAGGTAGAGGTTGCAGACATGATCAGTAGTTGTGCCGAGGCAAAGAGAAGCCGGTGAAGCACAGTGAAAGGCATGAATGCCGAAGTGCAGGGTATCCTCTTGTATCCTGTGCTGGGGCCGTTGTCGAAAGAGACGGAACTGTCACGGGGGAATTTCCTCGTGTTGTGCTATCTTCATGGAGGGTATGATGCGGATACGATCAAGACCGCAGGTATAGGACCTGCGGTCTTTTTGTTCTAACAGGGTATATTTTAAATATCATTTCTTAATGTATAGAAGGAGTGTTCGACCTTGAATCGCAAAAAAGCACCGGCTGCTTCGCTTAAGCAGAGCTTTAAAGCCCGTCATATGACGATGATCGCCCTTGGCGGATCAATCGGTACGGGCCTGTTCCTGGCAAGCGGAACGGCCATCGCCTCTGCCGGTCCGGGCGGAGCGCTTATCGCGTATGCCGCCGTAGGCCTCATGGTTTACTTTCTGATGACCAGCCTGGGCGAACTCGCTACGTATCTTCCGGATTCCGGCTCATTCAGCACCTACGCCTCCCGGTTTGTCAGTCCCGCCTTCGGATTTGCCGTCGGCTGGAACTTCTGGTACAACTGGGCCGTTACCATTGCCGCCGAGCTCGCGGCGGCGACGGTTATAATCAAGTTCTGGTTCCCGGACAGCCCGTCATTTCTGTGGAGCCTTCTGTTCCTGGCGATTATGTTCGGCTTAAACATTCTATCCGCCAAAGGATACGGCGAATCGGAATATTGGTTTGCTATCATTAAAGTAGCGACCGTCATTGTATTTCTTATCATCGGCGTTATGATGATTTTCGGTATTCTTGGCGGCGAAGCGGTCGGATTCAGCAACTTTAGCCTAGGCGACGGGCCGGTACACGGCGGATTCTTCGCGCTGGTCGGCGTGTTTATGGCTGCAGGCTTCTCCTTTCAGGGAACCGAGCTGATCGGGGTAGCCGCAGGCGAAAGCGAGAATCCGAGAAAACATGTGCCCAAAGCCATTCGTCAGGTTTTCTGGCGCATCCTGATCTTCTATATTTTCGCCATTTTTGTTATTGGCATGCTGATCCCGTACACCCATCCGAGCTTGCTTCAATCCGGGGTCGACAATATCGGTGTCAGCCCATTCACCCTGGTGTTTGAGAAAGCCGGCCTTGCGTTTGCGGCTTCCGTAATGAATGCGGTCATTCTCAGCTCCGTGCTGTCTGCCGGCAACTCCGGGATGTATGCCTCGACCCGCGTCCTGTATGCCATGGCGAAGCAGGGCATGGCTCCGAAATGGCTGAGCCGCCTGAACAGCCGCGGCGTGCCGGTTGCAGCCCTGATCGTAACCTCCGCCGTGGGCATGCTGGCGTTCCTGGCCTCCTTCTTCGGCGATGGCGTCGTTTACGTGTGGCTTCTTAACGCCTCCGGGATGTGCGGATTCATTAACTGGCTGGCGATTGCGGTGAGTCATTACCGCTTCCGCAAAGCCTACGTTGCCCAAGGCAAGGACCTGAAGGATCTTCCGTTCCGTGCGCGCTGGTTCCCCTTCGGCCCCATCTTCGCTTTCCTGCTCTGTCTCGTGGCCATTATCGGTCAAGGCAATTTCAGCGGGAAGATCGACTGGTTAACGATCATTGCCACGTATGTCAGCATTCCGTTGTTCCTCTCCATCTGGTTCGGCTACCGCTTGATTAAGAAGAGCCGCATCGTGCCATTGGATGAGTGCGATTTGAGCACGGATGCCAAATCATAATAAAGACGAACATGCAAAAAAAACAGCTTCCTCCCGTTGTTGGGAGGAAGCTGTTTTTCATTTGGCACGGACATCTACCATATGATCTGCACTCTAAGATCACCCGTGTTTTCAAAAGCATTGTGGTAATACTTGATGGACCCCAGATTGTTCTTTAACTGCAGCTGCTGGAGCACGCTCACAAGCTCTCGCTCGCTCCCGTCAAACCGGAATACCAGCTTACGGCTGCCTTCCGCCTTCGCTGCCTTCACCAGCGGCTGAAGCTGAAGGTGGGAGCTGACGATGGCGCGGGCATCGTATAACTGATACTCCAGATCCTTCTTAATCGCTTCATATGATCCCGCTTTCGAACGATCCTTCGCGGCCAGTCCGGCCAGCGTGTTGCGGTAAAGCGTATTCGCCTTCGGATAGGATTTCACCCAGGTATGATCCCGGCCCATCTGCTCATCCGTTCGGAGGTAATACGTGTAGGATACCTCGTTGTCACGATCAGGAACGGGATCGTTCCACGTCGTGTCCAGGTGGTACCATTTGCCGTCCAAAAGGACCAGATTCCAGGCATGGAGCTGGCCTTGTGGATTGTCGGAGGCGTAAGCCGTACCCTCCACGATTTTGTTCTGAATCCCGGCTTCCTTCAGCAGCTTATGAGTTAATAGAGAATAACCCTGGCATACCGTGCTCCCCGTGTAAAGCCCGTCATAGGCCGTATATTTCGTAAGCGTCGTATCGTATTTCAAGTTGCGGACAACCCAATCATGGATGGCTTTCACCTTCTCATGATCATTCATGCCCGGCTTGATGATCTGCTTCAAAATGCGGTCGGTATGCTGGTTCACGTAGTTCGTCTGCTCCGCGGTCTCGCGATAGCTCAACCGGACGGTAACATTGGCGGAACTGGATGTTCCACGATAGTCGTAGCTATAGCTGGCAATGGTGTAATGGATATAAGGATCACTGGCCATCGCCTGATCAAGTGCGTCTTTTAGCTGCGATTTCAGCGATTTGGTCTCGCCCTGGTAAACAAAACGCACCGTCGATTGCCTGTCGCTCATCGCTGTCAGCAGTTTCTGCTGTATCGCATGGACCGACTTCACGACCGCTTTGTTGGAAGTGGCATAGACATCACTGAGATTTGCTGGTTCTGGTACTGCTGCAACGGTTACCGCCAAAGTCCCTATGAACAGTAATTTAACGATCGTTCCTCGGCTTCGTTTCATCGGTACACCCGCCCTTCATCTTCCTCATCCGTATGCACCATCATTGTAACACATAACATCAGGGCTTAAGGGTTCTAGTTTTGTCGACCGGGCACGAATATTAAATACTACCAATAGAATGAGGACAAGAAGGAATCGCTTCGCCCCGCCAGCTTCGACATGCGGACCAGAACCTCAGCCGCTTCCGCGCGCGTCACTTCGCGATTAGGCAGGAACTTGCCATCCACCGCCGGAAGAAGTCCCAGCTTGAGCGCGATCAGGGCTGCGCCTTTGTTCGTCACGGCGTCGGCATCGGATATCCCCTGCACATCGGTTGGAAGAATAAAGGCTTTGGACAGCTTCTCGTAATTCAAAATCCGGGTCAGCGAGCTTGCCAGTTCATCCCTGGTCAGCTTACGGTCCAGCTGCAGCGGGCTGTCCGGGTCATACGGAATCCAGTTCTGCCCGATCAGCACTTGGATGGCCTGGTAATACGGATGGTCCGGCTGCAGGCCCGCGTACGGATCCATGGTGGATCTTCCGTACACCTGCTCGTAGGATGGGCTAACCGAAGCCGCTACCAGCTGATACCATTCTCCAAGGGTGATCTGACGATCCGGGTACACCTTGCCGTCCTTGTCCGGAACCAATACCCGATATTTCACCAGCTCCTTGAGAGCCGCTTCGGCTGAATGCCCCGCCGCGTCAGTCACTGGCGGAATATCCTTCCGGTTCATTTCCGGCATGATATCGCGCCATTCTCCGCTCTTGGCATCGAGCGGTACCTGCATGCCGCCTAAAGCCTGCTGTTTATGTGTCGGATAATAAATCAGCTTGATGAATGGCTTGGTGATTTCATTATTGGCAGACAGGTAACCGCCGTAATAGCCGTATTTCAGCTTCAGGTCGATCTCCTTCAAATACTGCGCTCTAGCCTGCTCCTCGGTAATGGCCGGCTTTACGTCCGTTGGCAGCTTGGAGAGGACGCCTTCCGAATTCACGCTAAAGCCCTGGATTTGCCCGTTGGCCTCAATCGTGAGGTTCAGGGAATCGCCCATGACGCGAATATCGCCGACATAGCGCTGGAATGAAAATTGATAGTTGAGGGTTTTCGTGTCCTTACCCATTTTATCAACCGATGTCAGCTTCCATTCCTCGGAAGCGTTGGGCACCAGCTTGCTTACCGTCTTGAAAGCAAGATCCTGCGCAGCCTGCTGCGAAATCGGGTTCTTCACTTCCGCAGTTTCGGTCCGGTCATAACGATATCGGTTGTACGAGTAGATCTGTCCGGTCTTGGCGTCCACCTCTGCGGATACCATCTCTCCTCCGCCCATGGCGGAGATCGCATGTTCGCCCCATCTGATGTTCCACGTCTTAACCTCTTTGTTGTTCCATCTTGTACCTAGACTCTTGGATTCTGTCTTCAAGCCTGACGGCAGCTTGATCTGCGACTCCACCCATCGGGCTGCCGCATCACCGCCGGCGAATGGACCCGCGATCGGCTTAAAGGTTTCTTCGGTTGCCGGAATCGTGCCGTCCTCAACGGAGACAAGCCCGCTCTCTTCCCCCGTGAAACTGATGAATTTGCCGGTATTGGCATCCATTGAATAACCTGACAGATCATTAGGTATGTAACCTAAAAAATATTCGCCTTTGGCATTGTTATATAAATTTTCCGGCACATAGGCCAAGGATACTTGGAATTGATCTTCAAACAATTTGCGGATCGAGGCCTCGTTCAATTTCGGCGTAGATGAAGGAAACTCCTCACTGACTTGATTGCGGGAATATTGAATCGTATTGCCCTGTCCATCCAGCGTGATCGTAATGCTGTTCACATCCGATTCAATTCCGTTCACCGAGGTCTGGAAATAGAAATCAAACCGGGGCGGACTGAACAAAGCAGCTTGCATACCGAGATACGCTTCATTCTCCTTAAGCTCGCTTGCCTTCACGTCCGACACGTGGGTGCTGATCCATTTCAGCGCCTTCTCCTTGGCTACTTCCCGGGTTAACGCCGGTTTGTCGCTATCCTGCTTCAACAAAGAGTTAGGGAGATAGATATGAATAAGTTCACCCGTAACCGCATTGACCTGGGCATTGAAGCCGGAGCTTGAGTTCCCTTTGGTCAACACCAATTGCAGATCCCATGCAAGCGCACTTGATCTCATGTCGTCATTCTCCAGGAACTGCACGTTCGACACCTTTACATTCTTGAGTTCAGGAAAAGCCTTCTTCACGATTTCTTCCGCCTGTTTGGACGAAATTTTTGCACCCTTCGGTATTTCGTTATCCGTAACGCTTTCGGAACCGGCTTGACCACTGCTGTCGACGGAAGTTACCGTTTCGGATACAGCGACTCCGCTGCCCGGAACGGAATTATCCCCCCATACCGGCTGCGCCAAACAAAGCATGGCCGTAGCCGTAACCGCACAAACGGTCTTTTTTACCCTTACTTTCTTCTTCCCCGATGGATTCACTTGATTCGCTCCCTTCCATTTCTTGAACCTAACCATGCATTACTTACACACGATGCTATCCTCAACAAGTGCCTGTACACGGCAGCAATGACATAACCAAGCTACCTAAATAATACCATAACTTGTCTATATATTCCTTATGTAGTAAGCTTCCAAAACATAACCTGCGTGGTTAAGGATGAACAAAGTGTAACTATTTCGCCGCTTCCACGAAAGCCGCTGCACGGCGCTGGATCTCGTCCGAATTCCCGGACGCAAGCGCATCCTTCGGAAGCAGCGCGCTCCCTAAACCCACCGCTGCCGCGCCTGCGTTAAAATAATCCGGAAGATTGCCCAGCGTAACTCCGCCCGTGGCAAGCAGCGGAATGTGATTCAGCGGGCCCTGAAGCTCCCGGATAAACGACAAGCCGAGGCTTGCCATAGGAAACAGCTTCACGATCTCCGCCCCGGCGGCGTACGCCGCAACGATCTCCGTTGGCGTCATCGCCCCGGGCCATACGTCGATTCCCTGCTCCAGGGCAAATTCGATGACGGAAAGATCCGTGTTCGGCGAGATCAGGAATTGGGCTCCGGCAGAGACCGCTTCCTTGGCCATCTCCACATCTAGGACGGTACCCGCGCCGACATACACGTCACCGTCATAGCGGGCGCGCCAATCCTGAATCATATGTAAAGCGCCCTTCGTATTCATCGTCACTTCCATAAACCGGATTCCGCCCCGGGCCAACCCTTCCCCCACGAAGCCCGCTTGTTCTTTTGGAATGCCGCGCACGATAGCAACGATTTTCTCGCGTTTCAGTTCGGCTGTCAGTTTCATTGACGTCCCCCCATCTCTTTTTTTACACTTTCCGCGCCATCCTTAATCGGATTGGCCGCAGATGTTACACAATGATCACAGGCCATCCAATAAAGGGAACCTGAAAATCGATATCCAAACCGGTTCCCATCGAAGAGGGTCGACCCTCATTCCCCGGCGTAACCTGCTTATGACTTCAACCTGCTTCAAGTATATGCGGTCCGGAGCGTTCACGCAAAAAAAGCAGGCCGGGAGAAATGTCTTCCCGACCTGCTCTTCAACATCTGCAGGTTATCCGCGGAATTCGGACAGCTCCGCGCCAAGTTCACGCGTGGCTCCGTATACGCTTTGATAGAGTCCAAACAATTTGTCATAGGCCTGAACCGCTTGCGGGTTTGGAGAATACGAGCGTGCCGGCCGCAAAAACGCCTTCGCGCAGTCCTGAAGGCTTGGGAACCAGCCGCAGCCGTAAGCTGCAAGCATCGCCGCGCCCATGGCCGGGCCCTGCTCGCTTTCCAGCTTCACGATTTCCGCGTTGAACACATCCGCCTGCATCTGCAGCCAGGTCTCGTTCTTGGCTCCGCCGCCAATGGAAATCACGCGGTCGATCTGCTTGCCCGATGCCCGTAGGATATCGATGGATTCGCGGAGAGAGAACGTGATCCCCTCGAGTACCGAACGCGCAAAGTGAGGCAGCTTATGCCCGGCGTCCATGCCAATGAAGCTGCCGCGGATGGTGGCGTCCGGATGGGGCGTGCGTTCGCCGACAATATACGGCGTGAACAGCAGCCCGCCGCTGCCTACCGGGATATTCCCGATATCGCTTAACAGCGCGTCAAAGGAAACATCCGGAGCAAAGGTATCCTTGAACCAGGTCAGGCTGTATCCCGCTGCGAGGGTTACCCCCATGATATAATAAGCGTCTTTCTCGCTATGGTTAAAGAAATGGACCTTTCCTTCAAAATCCACCTCACGGCGCTCCTCATAGGACAGCACCACGCCCGATGTACCAATGCTGCACATCGTCTGCCCTTCTTCGAGAATGCCGGCGCCGATAGCGCCGCAGGCGTTGTCCGCCCCGCCGGCAAATACCTTCGTCTCCGGCAGCAGAGCGGCTTGCTCGGCAATCTCGGGGAGCAGCGTGCCGCATTCGTCGAAGGATTCGACCAACGGCGGGCATAAGGTGTGCGGCAGCTGGAAAGCATCCAGAATGTCGGTGCTCCAGGATTTCCCGGCCACGTCCAGCAGCAGCGTGCCGGCTGCATCGGAGTAGTCCATCGCGTATTGTCCGGTCAAGCGGAAACGCACGTAATCCTTAGGCAGCAGGAACAGGGCAGCCCGTTCGAGCACTTCCGGCTCAAACTCCTGAACCCAGAGAATCTTCGGCAGAGTGAAGCCTTCCAGCGCGCGATTGCGTGCAATGCCGAGCAGCTTCTCCTGCAAGGTCTCCTCGATGCGGCGGCATTGCGCCGTTGTCCGGGTGTCGTTCCACAGGATCGCCGGCCGCAGCACGGCGCCCTCTCCGTCTACCAGGACCAAACCATGCATTTGGCCGGAGAAGCTCAATCCCTCAACCTCGGATGGATGTATGTTGTTTCCTTTCATTAATTGTCGTAGCGACAATACCGTTTTGTCCACCCAGTCCTCCGGCCGCTGTTCGCTGTAACCGGGCTTCGGCTGGCTCAGCGGGTATGACTCCGAATGCTCGGCAACCACCGTGCCGCTGCGGTCCACCAGCACGGTCTTCACGGCACTGGTCCCCAAATCAACTCCGATAACGTAACTCATCTATATCCTCCTTCGTCTCCTCATGAACCGAACGTGAAAACATCGTTGGCATTCTCCCCTAGACGCATCGTCTGGTCCGGGACATGCCTCCAATGACTGCCGACCATCGATCGCGCCATCGTTTCCGGTTTGAAATAAGTACACCGGCATCCCTGGAGGGAGCCGGTGAAGGTTTTGGATTTCATGGAACAAGCTTAAACAGCCGTACCGTTATGAATTAATTCGCAAGAATGTACTGATTCAGAATCGCCTTCAGCATTTCTTGGCGTCCGGACTCGTTTTTGCGAGGGGACTCGTTGTTCAGCGCGTATTCCGCAAGGGAAGCCAGCGTAGCCTTACCGGATACGACGTCAGCGCCGATGCCTTCATTAAAGCTGCTGTAGCGCTTCGCGATGAAGTCCTCGAATACGCGGTCTTCGATCAGCTTCGCTGCCACTTTCAAGCCTTTTGCGTAAGTATCCATACCAGCGATGTGCGCATGGAACAGATCTTCCGGCTCGAAGGATGGACGGCGAACCTTCGCGTCGAAGTTCACGCCGCCGCGGCCGAGGCCGCCGTTCATCAGCACTTCGTACAGCGTCAATGTAGCGTCATAGATGTTAACCGGGAATTCGTCCGTATCCCATCCGATAAGCATATCGCCTTGGTTCGCGTCGAGGGAACCGAGCATGCCGTTGATGCGTGCTACGCGAAGCTCATGTTCGAAGGTATGACCGGCCAGCGTGGCGTGGTTTGCTTCGAGATTCAATTTAAAGTGTTTGTCGAGACCGTATTTCTGCAGGAATGCAATCGTAGTAGCCGCATCGAAGTCATATTGGTGCTTGGTCGGCTCCTTCGGTTTAGGCTCGATCAGGAACTGAGCGTCAAAGCCGATTTCCTTCGCGTAATCCACCGCCATATGGAACAGGCGCGCCAGGTTATCCAGTTCAAGGCCCATATCCGTGTTCAGCAGGGTCTCGTAGCCTTCACGGCCTCCCCAGAACACGTAGTTCTCGGCGCCGAGGCGTTTGCCTACTTCGAGGCCCTTCTTGATTTGCGCTGCCGCATGAGCGTATACATCGGCGTTGCACGTAGTGCCCGCACCATGCATGAAACGAGGATTCGTGAACATGTTGGCCGTGTTCCACAGCAATTTTTTGCCGGTGGACTTCATGTGGTCTTCAATCGAGTCCACGATCGTATCGATGTTGCTGTAGAACTCGCGCAGGCTGCTGCCTTCCGGCGCAATGTCCACGTCGTGGAAGCAGAAATACGGAAGGTTCATCTTCTCCATGAATTCAAAGCCTGCCTCAACGCGTGCTTTGGCAAGGTCCATGCCGGAGTAGTTGCCCCAAGGACGAACCGCCGTGTCGGCACCGAACGGATCGGAGCCGCCTGCAGTCAATGTATGCCAGTAAGCCATCGCGAAACGGAGATGCTCTTCCATCGTTTTGCCGGCTACGACTTCTGTCGGATTATAAAATTTAAAAGCATAAGGGTTGGTCGATTTGCTGCCTTCGTACTCGACTTTGCTAATGTTGTTAAAATAGGCCATGAATAAATCCTCCTATACCTTGTTAAGGTGTGGTTAACGCTTACAAGGTTATCCTATCACAGCTCCACCACTTTGTCTATTGGTTAAACAAAGTTATTCCTTTACAAGTTTTTCAAAAGCGATTCCGCCTGCCGTTGTGACGGTTTCGCTCTGCGGCAAAGGACATGTTCCACGTCTAATCCAGGGTACACCCTTCCTCCACATTCGGATGAAGACATCGCCGACCGGACCCGGCTCATTAAAGATTCCGTGACTTAAGCTGCGTTACGGGCTGTTGCATTTTCCCGGCTTTGCCCCTAGACTATGAGCATATCAAGTCTCACAAGCCTAACTGGATTAGGAAAGCAAGACTAAAAGGATGAATACACATGACGAATATTACCGGTGACCAGGCTCTGGTCAAAAAAATAAACACTTCCATCATTCTCGATACGATACGTCAACACGCGCCGGTCTCCCGGGCGAAGGTGTCCAAGCTGACGGGCCTGAACAAGGCTACCGTCTCCAATCTTGTGCAGGAGCTGTGCAGCAACCACCTGGTCCAGGAAATCGGGCCCGGCGAATCCAGCGGCGGCAGGAAGCCGCAGCTGCTGCTGTTTAACGGACAAGCCGGGTATGCCATCGGCGTCGAGCTGCGCGTGAAGCAGATAACCGCCGTGCTTACCGATCTGGAAGGACGGATCCTTGCCGAAGAGGACACGGCGCTTGAAGCGCACGGCGTTGAATCGGTGACGAGGCTGATGGTGGGCATGATCCACGGCCTGATGCGTCAGGCCCCTCCCTCCCCGTACGGCATCATCGGGATCGGCGTGGGCGTCCCGGGAATGGTCGACGGCGACGGCACCGTCCTCTTCGCCCCCAACCTGGGGTGGGACATGGTCCCGCTGCAGGAGCAGCTCGAGCTCGAGCTCGGACTCCCCGTCACCATCGACAATGAAGCGAATGCGGGTGCCCAGGGCGAGCTGCGCTTCGGAGCCGGCCGGGACGCCCGCCATCTCCTCTATATCAGTGCCGGCAGCGGTATCGGCTCCGGCATCATCATCAATGGCGAGCTCTATAAGGGAGCCCGCGGATATGCCGGCGAAAGCGGCCATATGTCCATCGAAGCCGAGGGTCGGGAATGCAGCTGCGGCAACCGCGGCTGCTGGGAGCTGTACGCCTCGGAGAAATCCTACGACGGCAAAGATGCCGTTCTTCCGTCCAGGCGGACATCCGAGCTTGTCCATCATGCCGAGCTCGGCCATGAGGAAACCATCCGACATTTCGAGGAGCTCGGACGCTATCTCGGCATTGGCATAACCAATCTTGTCAACGGATTCAATCCGCAATCGGTCATCATCGGCGGTCCGCTGTCCGACGCCCGGGCTTGGATCGAAGAAACGCTCCAGCAGGTCGTTGCCCAGCGCACGCTTCCATATCACCGTGAGCGGATGGAGATCCGGTTTGCGGAGCTGGGCAGCCGCTCTACCATGATCGGTGCGGCCTACTCTGCCATTTCGCAATTTCTTGGCCCGGTTCGGGTCTCCATGCCGATTCATTAAAATTGACGATATTTTGTCGTAATTAACGCCCAGCAGATTAAGGAAAATCCAGCGATTTTCCGCTATAATTAATCTCGTCCTGTAATTTAAATCAAGTTTCTCCTCGTGAGAAACGTGTGATCGTTATACAAAAGGGAGAGGAAACGCTCAAATGACCTATGTAAGCACTGCGGAAATATCGGCACAAATGTTTGTGACCGTATTGCTGTTTCTCCTAGTTATCGCACCTTTGTTCAGTCTCGCCATTATGCGTTTTTTTCAAGGCAAGAAAAAAGCCGGCTTCATTCTCCTCGGCTCCGGCGTAGCGGCATACGTCGTATTCCAGATCATCATGAGCCTGTTTTTCAGCAAGTGAACATGATCTGTACGAACGTATGGCAGCATGAGCATGGCTTGGCAACAAAAAAAGCTCCTTCCCGAGCCTCGGGAAGGAGCTTTTTATCATAAGCAAGCGATTGGCTTGCCATCTGCTGATGAGATTAAGCTTCCGGATTCAACGCTTTGTTGAACTGGAGCTTGTTCATGCCAAGAATTCGGTGCTCACCGATGATGGTGAGAGGTACAGCGCGAACGCCCATATCCCATACTTGCTGTGCGAATTCGTCGTTCTGCTCGATGTTGCGCTCTTCAAACTCGATACCTTGATCGGACAAGAAGCCTTTTACTTGTTTGCAGTGCGGGCAGTTGTTCGAAGTGTATACAATCACGTTTTCCATGGTCGGTCAGTCTCCTCTACTCATGATTTGGGCTGCTTACAGCCGGTTCGATCTCTATCTATCAGTTTACAACACGACAGCGCTGTGTTCCAAGCTCTCGATGTATTTCTCCGCATCCATAGCCGCCATACAGCCGCTTCCCGCTGCCGTGATCGCTTGTCTGTAACGGGTATCCTGCACGTCGCCGCAAGCAAATACGCCTTGGATATTCGTTTCGGATGTTCCCGGAGTCGTTACGATATAACCGTTCGGGTCGGTCGTAATGCTTCCGCCAAGGAAACCGGTGTTCGGATGGTGGCCGATCGCCACGAACACGCCGCTGACCGCGATCGTCTCTTCTTCGCCGGTCTCATTGTTGAGCACTTTGATGCCTTTTACGCCTGTCTCGTCCGCAATGACTTCCTGCGGCGTGCGGTTCAATGCCCATTCGATCTTCTCGTTGGCACGGGCGCGATCCTGCATGATTTTCGATGCACGAAGCTCCTCCCGACGGTGAACCAGCGTTACTTTGGATGCAAAGCGGGTCAGGAAGTTGGCTTCCTCCAGCGCGGAATCGCCGCCGCCTACAACAACGATCTCTTTCCCGCGGAAGAAGAATCCGTCGCAGGTTGCGCATGTGCTGACGCCGCGTCCCACATTGTTCTGCTCTCCCGGAATGCCGAGATATTTGGCCGTTGCGCCCGTAGAGATAATCAGCGTCTCGGCAACCACCTCGCCCATTCCGTCAACGTCCAGCTTGAACGGACGCTCTCCGAATTCCACGCTGTTCACCCAGCCTGTACGAAATTCCGCGCCAAAACGTTCCGCCTGCTGGCGCATATTGTCCATCAGCTCAGGACCCATGATGCCTTCGGGAAACCCCGGGAAATTTTCAACTTCGGTCGTGGTTGTCAGCTGTCCGCCAGGTTGCGGACCTTCAATGACGAGCGGGCTCAAATTCGCGCGAGCCAGATAAATGGCAGCCGTAAGCCCGGCAGGGCCTGTGCCTATAATAACGGATTTGTACATATCGTTTCCCTCCTATATATGGAACACTTAATTATAATCATTATAAATTAATATTAATTATGGTTATATCGGAGCCGTCTGTCAATATGTCACATCACACCCCAACTGCAAATATTGTTAATCCATTCTTCATAAACCGCTGGGGAATTTACTATTTTGAAAAAATGAATCTCCTGCTCGAAAGAACACCTCGTTGTAAAACGTTTACTTCGAGGTCAGGAGTGCGCTGAGATCAGGTTAGAAGAATTTTGGGTTACGAAAAGACTTCAACCACACGATTAACGGTGCGAAGATGAATGTTTGATGAAGTTCCGAAGCGAAACGCGATACCTGCACAAATCCCCCTGTACTCGCCATGCGAGCTCAGAGGGATTCTTAGCTAGGTCATGATTTTCCAGATGCTCAGATTTCTCCGATTATTCAATGTAATCATCCCAATGCTGATTTTGAGGACTTGGGTTATACCGGTTATCCGACAGATTAACATACGAAAGTCCCGTCAGTTTCTCTATGAATTCCGGCTCGCTCTGGAGTTGGTTTCGGCTTAGGTCAAGGAATCTCAGATTCTGCAGCTGCCCCATCTCCATGGGAAGTTCCAAAATCCCCGTGTAATTCATACTAAGCTGCTCCAGCAACCTCAATCGTCCGATCTCCGGAGGGACCCTCGTCAACGATACTTCCTCTCTCCGGATCACATGATCTGTAGGTCCATGATAACTCCCGCACGCGATATTCAAGCGTTTTAACTGGGTCAACTCACCGATCTCCGCCGGAATCTCCACCAGATCCTCCGTATATACCGTCAAATCCTCTAATTCCGTAAGACCGAACAGGGCCGCAGGCAGTCTGGTGACGTAACTTTCATGGATCATAAGTTCCTTCAGCTCCTTCAGCTCTCCGATGCTTTCAGGAATCTCCCGGATGCCAAAACCGAAAATTTCAAGCTTGCGCGGTTTGTGAAACAATACATCCTGCCAAAATACTTCAAACTTCTTATGTTCCGGACGGCTTAGAAACAGGCCTGGAACCATGGCCGATATGTTCTCGGCTTCTTCTTGGCCGATCTGAAGCCCGCCCATTCGTTCATGAGCTACATGATGTAAGAGGTCTTGTCCATCATGATCCCAAAAGTTCAAATCCTCCGGAAGATGGGGATGCTGCCATGCAAACAGATCATCCGCCGCCTGCTTCAACACAACAGCGGCTTCCTCGCAGCATTTATAAATATAGTAAGTGCCCGCTCCGTATTCAATCCCGTTGCCACGCACGGTCTCCTCATCCAATCGCTTCATGATATCGCGCTCGCTAATCTTGCGTTCTTCGATCAGATAAGGCTCCAGCAGCGAAAACACACGCTCGGCTTCCTCCATGAGCTGGAACTCTCCACGTCTTGCTAACACGAATACCGCCGACCGCTCCATCGCATAATCAATCAGCCAGGAATAAGCAGCTCCCCTAGGAGAGTCGTAAAAGAATGCCATATTGCTGATCACCTCTACCTCTCATCTTCCACGATTTCAAGCAGCCTGTTTATTTCGCTGCCCACAGTAAAATCCCCTTCTTCTCCAGCAAGGAAAAGAAGGGGACGCTTTGTCATTGCAGATGATACTCAGTCCATTAACGGCTGCTGCGCAGGAGGCGCAGCCCGTTCAGGATGACCAGAATCGTGCTTCCTTCGTGGCCGATGACCCCGAGCGGCAGCGCTACGCCTTCGATGAAATTGGCTGCAATCAGTGTCAAGATGACGGTTATGGCAAAGATCATATTTTGCTTCACGATGCGTTGAACCTTGCGTGCCACTTTGACGGTACCGGCGATCTCATCGATGTTGTCGTTCATCAGCACCGCATCCGCTACCTCCAGCGCGGTTCCGCTTCCCGAAACGCCCATGCCGATGCCGACGGTTGCCGTGGCCAGCGCCGGTGCATCGTTCACGCCATCCCCTACCATGACCACATGGCCGTAACGGGCACGCAGGTCCTTAATATGGGTAACCTTATCTTCCGGCAGCAGGTCGGAGAACACCATGTCGACGCCGCTTTGCTTGGCGATGACTTCTGCCGTCGCCTTGCGGTCCCCCGTCAGCATCGCTACCTTGATGCCCAGCTGCTGGAGCCGCTTCACGGCCATGGCCGCCTGAGGACGGACCGCGTCCTGCAGCGCGATCATGCCCACGATGCTTTCCCCTTTCAGGATAACGGATACCGTTTTGCCTTCGGATTCCAGCGTGTTCCGAATGGACAGCCAGTGCTGGCGATTCTCTTGAACCGCGCCCAAGCTTTCATCTTGATCGGAAATCGCACCCGAACGCAGATCTCCGGTCCCTTCCTCCAGTATATCGCTTTTGCCTATTTTCCAGGTGACTCCTGCGACTTCCGCCTGCATGCCCCAGCCAGTGATGGACTGACCGTTCTCTACCTGCTGCAGCGGAGCTCCCTCTTTCTCGGCCGATTGGACAATCGCCAGAGCCAGCGGGTGCTTCGACATCCGTTCGATGGAAGCGCTGATGCCAAGCAGTTCGTGCCGATCCCATCCCTCACCTGCGATAAAATCCGTAACCACGGGTGAGCCGAGCGTCAAGGTACCGGTCTTATCAAATGCGACAACGGCCGTGCGCGCCATATTCTCGATGTGGGCACCGCCCTTGAACAAGACACCCTTTCGGGCGCGATTGGAAATCGCCGACAGCATCGCTGGCATAATGGAAGACACCAGCGCGCAAGGGGATGCCACAACGAGAAACACCATCGCTTTATAGAAGGTAGTATCCCAATCCCATCCCAGAACGGGAGTGGCCAGAACGATCAGCGCCACGGTCGCAATGACTACGACGCGGGCATAAATCGATTCGAACCGCTTGATGAACCGCTGCGATTCCGGCACCTCGTTCTCCGCTTCTTCCACCAGCCGGACGATCTTGGCGAACAGCGTAGATTCCGCCGATTGGGTAACCTCAATGTACAGGACCCCTTCCCCGTTTAAGGTGCCTGTGAACACTTCATCGCCTACGGACTTATCGACCGGCACGGATTCGCCGGTAATGGAGGCCTGGTTAACGGAGGAGCTGCCGCGATAGATTTTGCCGTCTGCCGGAATCAGCTCGCCCGGCTTCACCAGGATGAGATCGCCGATCTCCAGCTTGTTGATGGATACCGACACCATTTCCCCCTTCTCGATGCGAAGGGCCGTCTCCGGCTGCAGCTCCATCAAGGACGAGATGTCCTTGCGGCTTCTTTCCATCGTATAACTCTCAAGCGCTCCGCTGAGGGCAAAGATGAAGATCAGCATCGCGCCTTCGTTCCAATATCCGATCGCCGCAGCCCCCATAGCAGCAGCGATCATCAGCAGGTTCACATCCAGATCGCGTTCCTTCAGAAGGGTCTCGACGCCTTCTTTGGCTTTCACCCATCCGCCGACGGCGTAGGATATCACGTACAGCACAACGGAGAGCGGCTCAGACCATTGGCTGGTCAGCCAGGCCACCAGCATCAGCAAACCGCTGCCCAGCGCAGCCACTACCTCCGCATTGCTCAGCAGGCTGCGGATATCCCATTTCCCCGGCTGCCTCGGCTCACGCGGATCAGCTCCATTTTCTATTGTCGATATGCGTCCAGTTGTCGTTTGATTTTGTATCCATTGCATAACCAATCACCTTCCTAGTTGAGAATGAAATCCATTATTACTACCCTTAAAATGACACATGCTGCCCCGGCTAGGCCGGAGCAGCATGCTAAATGAGAATGAGAATCATTTTTGAACTTATACAATTTATTTTCCTTCGTACAACTTTATATGTATCATACTCACTTTGCTTTCATTTGTAAACCATATTTTTCACGTCATTTTAATTTCTGAAGAGCACTATCGGAGTTGTTGTCCACACATATGAGGCGGATGAGCTTCCAAACGTAAAAAAGGTCCTAGCGATTTCTTCGCAAGGACCTCTCTTATGAACCAAACCGTATAAAGCGCTCTCATTCCCTCAATCGACGATCGTGGAGCATCTGCGCCGCATTTCCAATCTTGCGCCGGTTATCCGTATGGCCGCAAGTTCCGAAGGATGACAGCATACCTCGTGTATGCCCTGCCGGTACACCATCCGCAAATCCGCAGTGCCCACGCCATTGATCCGGAGCGTCAACTGCGGCTTCGTTCGTCTGATTCGACTGATCATCTCCGAGAACGCCGAGACCTTCTGACCTTCTTCATCCGACGATTCGTAATTCCCTATGCCTTCGCAATCGAATACCAGCACATCGGCCAAACGGGCAATCTCCGCCGCAACCGACGGGCTCATTCCTTCGCCAAGCAGCGCCCCGTAACGGATTCGGACAAAACGCTTCTGATCCATCAAGGTCTGCTCCGCCACTTCTTCGATAAAATTATGGATCGATATAAACTCATCCGCATGTGCAGGACGCACAGCCAACAGCTCTAAATGGCAGTCTATCCCTTCCGCCCCGCACTGCTCCATCGCCCGGAACAAGGACTCGAGCTGAGCATCCTGCGCCTCGCGTAAATCCATCGTATTGGAAAGCCGGGCATCTTGCAGCAAACTGATCGCGCATCGGGCTCCGGCTGCCGCTTGAAACACCGACACCCAATACGTCACCCATAACATAATGAGTCTCCGTCTCAACAAAGCGCTCTTCTCCGCGCTCCGTGAATTCAGCCATGCCGAATATACCTCCTGCAGCAGGCCATGCTGCAAAGCATCCTCACCGCGTATCAGTCCGATTCCCTGAGCACCCTGCTCGAGATCACGTGTTATGGATTCAGGATCCGCGGATCGGCTCATGACTTTCAGTCTTCGGTTCCTGTCACTCCACCCCAGCAGTCGGGTCAAGGAAGGTCTGTCCGTGCCGTTATGACGAATCCCCGAAACCCTGAGGGCTTCTTCAATGTCGTCGGGCGATGCCAGTAACAGCAATACCTCCTCATGGGTGACTCCTCCTGCCATAGCAAAATGCTTCAGCAGATCCGTCTCGGGAGAAAAATCGTTTGCCGTGATGTCCTCTGCTCCGATAAACTTCTTATCTTCCCATAAACGCTCTCCCAATTCACTGCCTGCTCCCCAATGCCTTTCCGTCATGGTTATCCTTCTACTCCCTTTCACCTTGAATTGGATAAACGCTTCTTTACAGGTTATTATGAAACATTTGGAAATATACAGCGCACGGGATAAACACCAATCGAAAAAATATCCACCCCCGACCATTTCCCGACCATTTATAATGGAGGAACGGGCCGAAGCGAGAGAACAAAGAGGAGGAAGAGACATGCGAACAGATTATGACCATTGGGAACCCGTCAGCGTATCGGAGGCTGCCGGGATTTTTACGGAAATCCCCGTTCATTGGTATATCGCAGGAGGATGGGCGTTAGATTTGCATTTGGGAGAGCAGACCAGAGAACACAGCGATACCGATATCCTGATCCATCGCGAAGAGCAGGCCGATGTTTATGCCGCCTTAACCAAAGAATGGACGCTGTACAAAGCCGATCAAGGAACCTTGTCGTTATGGGAAGAAGGCGAGTATCTGCATTCCGTCGGGGACGTATGGGTCAGTAAGGATGCCAAAGCTCCATTTGCATTCCAGCTCATGTTGACGGAAACCGAACAGGATTGCTGGGTCTATCACCGGCAACCGTCGATCCGAAGACCGCTTCGCGATATCTTGTTGAAGACAGACCAAGGAATCCCCTACCTGAAGCCGGAAATACAACTCCTGTGTAAAGGAGGCAGCAGGAACATCCGCGACAAAGACGAGCGGGATTTCAGGACGGTCCTCCCCACCCTGGACCATGAGGCTATAGAGTGGCTGGCCCAATCGCTCCGCACGGAATTTCCGGAAGGTCATCCCTGGATCGACTACATCGAATCAACGGGGTAACTGCCGTGTGGCATCACAAAAATAGGGCGCCTTCCCCCAAGAGGGAAAGCGCCCTTTGTCTTACCTATCGATATAGCAGGATTGTCTTACTTCTGGCTGGCCGCAATCGCTTGTTCCAGATCGTACAAAATATCGTCGATGGACTCGGTCCCGATCGACAGTCGCAGCAGTTCCGGATTGACGCCTGCCGTAAGCTGCTCGTCTTCGGACAGCTGCTGATGCGTCGTGCTGGCCGGATGAATGATAAGCGACTTAGAATCGCCAACATTGGCAAGGTGGGAGAACAGCTTCACATTCTCGATCACCTTCTGCCCTGCTGCTGCCCCGCCTTTAATGCCGAAGGTCAGAATGGCGCCTTGGCCCTTCGGCAGGTACTTTTGCGCCAGCTCATACGAAGGGTGGCTCGGCAGCCCTGCATAGCTGACCCATTCCACGGCTTCGTGATTCTCCAGATACTTGGCAACCTTCAGCGCATTCTCGCTATGGCGCTCCACCCGGAGATGCAGGGTTTCCAGCCCTTGGAGAAGCAGCCAGGAATTGAACGGGGACAGCGACGCGCCGATATCCCGCAGCAGCTGCACACGCGCTTTGATAATGTAAGCGATCGGGCCTACGGCTTCTGTATACACGACGCCATGATAGCTTGGATCCGGCTGCGTCAATCCCGGGAACTTGTCATTAGCCGTCCAATCGAATTTACCGCTATCGACAATGACCCCGCCGATGGAAGTGCCGTGGCCGCCGATGAATTTGGTCGCGGAATGAACGACGATATCCGCTCCATATTCAATCGGGCGCAGCAGATACGGGCTAGGGAACGTATTGTCGACGATCAGCGGAATGCCGTTCTCATGCGCGATGGCCGCAACGGCTTCCACGTCCAGCACATTCCCCTGCGGGTTGCCGATCGTTTCGGCGAACAGCGCCTTCGTCTTGCCGTTGATCGCTTGGCGGAAATTCTCCGGATCCGTGGAATCCACGAAATGGACCTTGATGCCCAGCTTCGCCAGCGTATTGGAAAATAAATTATAAGTGCCGCCATACAAACTCGAGGAGGAAACGATTTCATCACCTGCACCCGCGATGTTCAGAATGGAGAAGGTGATGGCTGCCTGCCCGGAAGATGTCGCCAGTGCTCCGGCCCCGCCTTCAAGCGCTGCAATCCGTTTCTCGAATACATCCGTGGTCGGGTTCATGATACGCGTATAGATGTTGCCGAATTCTTTAAGCGCAAACAGATTGGCTGCGTGCTCGCTGTCTTTAAACCCGTAGGAAGTGGTCTGGTAAAGAGGGACTGCGCGGGATAATGTGGTCGGGTCAAGCTCCTGACCGGCGTGAACCGCTAGCGTTTCAATGGAAAATTGGCGTTCTTCTGACATGGGTATTTCCTCCCTTTTCTTCATATGGAAAGTATGATCATTTCATAATTTCTCCCATTCTCTCATACTTTCCTTCGTTTGAAAAGAGTGATACCCAACTAATTTCATCGGAATATAATATTTTATTTTGCATGAGGTTTGAAAACCCCTTCATTCCTTCTCCTCTTGATAAACTTTACCCCATCCATATCCAGCTTCCGGGGACGTATCCTCGGGCATGCCCGGCAAGATCAGGCCGCCGTCAATACGAAGGTTAATGCCGGTAATGTAGGAAGCCGCATCCGAGCACAGCCAAGCGATGGCTTCCGCGATGTCCGACGGCGTCCCCATTCGCCCCAGTGGGATTTTGCTGCCAAGCGGCTCTTCCTCCGCCGATTGCTCCGGCTTGTGAACCGTCGCACCCGGAGCGACGCAGTTCACCCGGATGCCATGCGGCGCCCATTCCAGCGCCAGCGATTGCGCCGCGCGGATCAGCGCCGCCTTCATGCCGCCGTAGATGCTGTCCTTCGGATAGGCTCTCTCTCCCCGGGAGGACGTAATGAAAATGACGTTTCCCGGAATTCCTTGGGCGATCATCTCCCGAACCGCATATTTGCTGAGCAGCATCGGCGCCCGGAAATCAAGATGCATCGTCATGTCCAGCGCATCCTCTTCAAGCTCCGTCAACTCGTCGTATAGACCGATACCGGCATTGTTCACCAGCAAATCGATCCGGCCGAATTCCTCCAGCGTCTTTCGTATCGTATTCTCCGCTTCGCTGCGAACGGTTAAATCGCTCTGAATAATAAGCGGCTCCTTGCCATAGGTATGGCCGATGTCCTCCGCTACATCCACGATTCCTTCTTTGCTCGAATTGTAGGTCATCGCCAGCCGGTAGCCTTTTTCAGCCAGCACCTTGGCAATGCCTCGTCCGATTCCCGCGCCAGCGCCCGTTACCAGCGCCACCTTCTCCGTTCCCTGTTTACTTACGGTTCCCATGATTTCTCGCTCCCTTCCGAATTCATCCTTTCATGCCACAGTCGCTTGCCGCCGTTCAACGATGACGCGCACCGTGCCTACCCTTCCTTACCCTGTTCTGAAACGGATGATTGGCTTTCGATAGATAAAGTCGGCATGGCGGGCGTTCAAATGGTACATATTTGAATCCATTCCGATATTTATACGTAGTGTATATTAATATGGCTTTCCATATACGATAAACCAAAGGAGCGTGACCTTATGAGCTCTATGATCTGGATCTTTGCAGGCGTTCTGCTAGCCGTATTCCTGATCATGATTCCCGTACAGTACCGGTATATTGCAGCGTTAAAGGAAGATCCCCGAAGGCAGGGGACCAATCAGGAAACGTATTACAACAATATGTCCTTTCAGGAAGAACAGCTCCACTACAATACGCAAGTCTTGTTTTTGCCTTCCACCATGGTTGCCTCGTGGATTTATAATTGGAGGCATAAGAGCGGAAAAACGACCAAGTAGGCGAATTTAAACGAATGAAAACGCAAAAATCATCGCCCGAATGAAGGCGATGATTTTTCATGATCCAAGCTATACTCACCCGCGTCTGGCTAAGGCGTTCATATGTAGGAAAAAGGTGTCCTCCAGTGTAGGCGCCTTCTCCATGAACTCGGGACCCGGCTGCTTTTTCCCCATCAGCCTGACTCTCATCCGATGCTCCGTCATTTGAAAATGAATCAGCAGCTCCTGCGGTATCCGCTCGAAGTCTTCCAAATCGATTTCGCCTTCCCAGACGCTGGAGGCCACATTCAGCTTCCATTGGGTCGGCGAACCGATAAACCGGAGGCGGCCGCGGTGTATCCAGATCACGGTATCCGCCGCCTCTTCCCATTCGTTCAGCTCGTGGGCCGCAACGATCACCATACGGCCCCGGGCGTATTTGGTCAGATACGTGATGAGAAATTTGCGCTCCTCCGCGTCCATGCCGTTCAAAGGCTCATCCAAGAACAGAAAAGACGGTGAGGCCAACAGCGCTTGTACGACGGCAATGCGCCGCTGCACCCCTTGCGACAAATTCTTAACCTTGCTCTTGCGGAAAGGCTCCAGCCGAAAGTCCGCCATCAGCCTGTCAATAGCCTCCGGGTTAAACACGCCCTTCAATTCGGCCATATAGGTCAGCAGCTTGCCGACCTTCATATCTCCATACAGCTCGATATCCGCCGGAACATACCCGATTTGACTGCGGATCAGCGGCAAATGATCCCCTGCCCTGCGCCCGCTGTACAGGATCTCGCCTGCATCGGGTGCCTGCAGCGTGGTCAGCAGCTCGATCAGGGTTGTTTTTCCGGCGCCGTTCGCCCCCACGATGAGGTTCAGGCCGGATTGAATCTCCGCTTTCTCGATTTCAAGCCGGTACGTGCCTGCCTGCCGTTCCAGTCCTTCCAGCCTAATCATTCGCCAATCTCCAGGCTCCGTTCAGCTTCAAGCTGCGTCCGTACGAAGAAATCAGCAGAATCAAGCCGATCACAAGCAGGGACATGTCCGTCAGCATCTTGCCGCTCATGGAAACGCCGTGGTCCACGATCTGGCCCTGTATCACGATCCACATGCCGTACACCAACACCGCCGAGATCAGCGAATAGACCATGCCTTTGCGAAACAGCATATACATCGCGGCCCCTCCCGTCACCAGAAGAATGCCCATCCACTCCAGAATAAAGGGCCCGAATAAAAAGCGGGAGGATTCTGCTTGGATGGATCGAAGCCCGAGCGCAAGGGTACTGAGCAAGGCCATTCCGACGACGATGCCTGTCACGAGAAGCAGGCGGGTATACAAGACCAGTGCCGGCGGGTAAGGGGTCAGCGTCTCCACGGCCCGCATCCCTTTATCCCAGGTTCGGCTGCTGAACAGCATCGATACGATCAGCAGCAAAGGGGTGATCAATGGAAAAATGCCGCCGGGCAAGCCGGCAAATTGATCAAGCGGATATTCCGGATCGATCAGCATGACCAGCATGCAGAATACCGCGCCTGCCGTGAGCAGAATGGATCTTTGATTCAATCGAATCTGGCTCCGAAGGATCTGTTTCAATGAGGGCGGGTCGACCTGCGGATTAAAATCCAGCTTGGGCGACTCGGGCTCAATCCGGAGCTGATTGAACTCCCCCTGAAGGGACGCGATGAGCTGGGCCGTCTCATCCGGCGTCGGCGACGGAAGAGCCGCGCGTCTGAGCGGGCCGCGAAGCTCGTCTTCAAGTCTTCTCAATTCATTATCGAATGGATGATCCATGGAGATACACCTCACTTTCTTTTACTTTGCTCTGCGAATCAGACTCTTCCGACTTGGAGCGGTTCCGTACCTGTTCCTGAGGACTCTTCTCCCGCGTCCTTCGGGACGAATGGACGGGAACCAAATCGGAATGCTCCATGGACAATGTTTTCTTCAGCTTTCTCAAGCCGTTATATAAATGCGTTTTGACCGTACTCAAGGGGAGGTCGACCAGGTCGGCGATTTCCTGCAGCTTCAGGTCGTGAAAGAACCGAAGCGATATGACTTCCTGTTGTATATCGGGCAAGGTCTCGAGCGACGCCGCAATTTCGAGGGAAGTTTCCTGTCTTTCCACAAGCTCCTCCGCGCCTGGTTCAGGGTCGTATGCATCCGGCATTTCCTCACCCGCAAGACCTTCGGACCTGTAGGATGCGCTTTTCCAATAATCCTTGCACATATTCAGAGCGACGCGGTACAGCCATGAGCGAACATGCTCGAGCGTCCCGTGCTGCTTCAGATGCCGGATGAGCCGGATAAAGGTTTCCTGAACGATATCCTGGGCCTTTTGCCTGTCGGCCAGCCTCTGGGTCGTATAACTGAGCAGCGGACCATGGTACCTCGTCACCAGCATTTCAAACGCTTCCTGGTCGCCGGCAGCCATGCGTTCGGACAGCTGCTGATCGGAAATCATGCCTTCCCCCCCTTTCTACATGCATTCTCATCTTCCGTTATAACTATTTCTCAATTATAACCGACCGCGTGCAGGTGCATAGTCGTCATTATTTACATTCATCATGGCATCCCACTTCTGCTGCCACTCTTTGTACGTGATCGGGTTCTCCGGTCGTAAGGCCGGGTTGCGTTCGGTGTCGGGAAGCATCAGCCCCCGCCCATAAAACTGCACCAGCAGCTCTTTGACCTGATTCCCTCTACCTTCCTCCAGCGCCTTTCTAACCTGTCTGGCCATACTTATGCCTATTTGGTTCTGGGGATCCTCCCCGCTTCCGTTTTTGAACAACAGCTGCTGTACCGACCGGAGATTTCCGTAAGCCGATCTTAATTGTTTATCGCTAAGCCCTTTCTCCTCTACGTAGTATACATACCAGAAAAGACTGCTGATCTTTCCGCGCACGTCTCGTTCCGGATGCTCAAAATTATAATGGAACGCACCCTGGTTGCCGAACAGAATCGAGTTCATCCATTCGCCGGGCAAGTTCGCGAAGTTATAGGTGTAGTGGTTCGAGGACAGAATCA
The DNA here is from genome assembly GCF_041954005.1 of Priestia sp. BR_2. Taxonomy (NCBI): domain Bacteria; kingdom Bacillati; phylum Bacillota; class Bacilli; order Caryophanales; family Bacillaceae; genus Priestia; species Priestia sp. BR_2. The sequence continues at coordinate 77,881 of NZ_JAVFHM010000110.1, forward strand.
GGCGATGATTCACCTGAGGGTAATCAAAGCCTTGGCCCAAATACAAGATCTTCTCGACGCTGCTGTTGAACTCGGGTATCCACTCGGAAAAATAGTCATATTTCTTTTTCATATCCCTCAGCAGCGATACGGATGCCTTCTCCAGATAAGGCGTTGTCACGATGGTAATCGGGAGATCATTCCGGTGGATTTCCTTCCAAAATTGTCCCCCGTACAGAGAGATATTCTGCTCGATCTCCCTGTCCTCAAACCGCTGGTAGCCCGGCTTCCGCTCCAGCTCTTTCATTCCCGTATACAAGGGTTGCGGATAACCCTCCACCACCAGCTTCATCTCTCCGGCAGAGTAGCGCAGCTTGCCGAATTCCCAGCCCAGATAAACGTATTTCGACGTAAGATCTCCGTTGTCACTCTTTAAATATACCTCCTGATGACCGGGAAGCGGATACCAGGCCATATGCCCCTCCAGTTTAACTTCAGGCCCCACGCTATAGGCCGCAAATTCTTCATTGGAGTACCCGGCCATAAAATCCATCACCTTGCCCCTATATTCCAGCTCGGCTTGAAGGTCCCCTCCCTTGGCATCGCCAACCATCCTGATCGATATCCGCTCTCCCTGTCTGCGATAAGGAGCGTCGATGCCCTGGAGTTGGACACGTTCAAGCTTGAACATCCGGTTCAAGGTTAACGGCAGCTGCCTCATGCCCGATATTTCGGAGGCCGGTATCGTTAACTTCGCCGTTACGCGTAGCTCGTCGTTTGGCAGCCGTTTCAGCTTGATGTCATAGGAAGACACATGATAGAAGGCTATATTTTCAGGATCATCGACATAAGAAATCGTCGGGTCCTCCAGCTTCGCATCAATTTTGGCATACCGTTCCGCCCAAAGCGTGCCGTAGGGCACGGCGGCGGCTGCCGTCAACACGACAGCCCCCAGCACGCCCAGCCACCCTGCCTTTTTCAGCATCGTGGGGCGCTTCGAGTTTAACAAGAACAAACACACCGTCAGCAGCAGGAAGGTGAAAGCCAGCACGAACCAACGGGACAGCTGGATATCCTTGGATAGCAGGCCGTACCCCCAATTCTCATATTCAAACCGATTGGATTGAAGGAAGAATTGGTTAAGGTGAAACACTTGGGCCGGCATCCATCTTAATTCGCTGATAAAATAAATTTCCATAAAAAACGTTCCAAACATCCATGCACAGAAACCGATCAAATACACGATCCGGTTCGGAATGCTTGCCCCGAGGAGCATCGCTAGCGCGAGCGTCACCATATAGGAAACCTCATACTGCACCGCGAATTGCATCGTATGCACCATCGCGATATCACCGGCTATCCCCTGGCTGACCGACAGGATATAGAATACAACCGACGTCGAGAGGGTAAACAGGGAAAAGTACAGCAAGCTGACCGCATATTTCGACGACAGCAGGGTGAAGAAGGACACAGGCAGGCTGTGGTTCCATTCAAACGACCGACGGCGGACATCCCGCCGGATGGACAAGATGCCGATTAACATCGTCGGACCCAGCGTCATCGTATGACCCAGCATGTGAAAGGAATACGCAGCCGAATACAGGTTATGATTCGGTCCGTTTCCGCTTGCCGCCTGCAGCATGATGACGATGAACAGGATCGCGTAGAGGACCGGAAGCGAGGCAAACAAGGGATTGCCGAACAAAAGCCGCAGCTCTAACAGACTGTGCCTCCACCACTTATGCATGGCGATCCCTCCGCAGCAGAGCCAGATAGCCGTCCTCCAGGGTCGGATCCGCCGGAAACGCGCCGGTCACGGGGGCTGCTGCACTGATAAACCGGCAAAGCACGCCTTCCGGTACCGTTCGAGTGGACACGACGGACATGGGATCCATCAAGGCAAATTCTTCATGGCCCATCACCGCTTCCCACACTTGTCCCTTCCCGCAGGCCTGCAGTTCGGGCAAGCTGCCGTTCATGGCCAATCTCCCCTTGTTCATTACGGCGATGCGACGGCAGTTGCTCTCGATATCCGCTACGATATGGGTGGACAACAGGACCGTCCGGTCGATGCTGAAACGGGTTAACACATTCCGGAACCGGACACGCTCCTGGGGATCCAGCCCCGACGTCGGCTCGTCTACGATCAAAATATCCGGGGAACCGAGCAGCGCTTGGGCTATGCCCAATCTTTGCTTCATGCCCCCCGAGTACGTACGCACTTTTTTGTCCGCCTTCTCCTGAAGATTGACCATCTCAAGCAGCCTGGAGATCTCCTTCAGCCTGGCGCTCCGGTCCGTGATCCCCTTCATGGCCGCCACATAATCCAGATAATCTCTGCCGGTCAGCTGCGGGTAAATGTGAAAATGCTGCGGCAAATAACCGATCATCTGCCGAATCTCCTCCGGCCGTCCAAGGGATATTCCGTTCACCCTCACCTGCCCGGAGGTCGGCGTCAATAAGGTTGCCAGGATGCGCATTAAGGTAGTTTTGCCGGCGCCATTGGGTCCTAGCAGACCCGTCATGCCTTTATCCAATTGTAATGAAACATCCAAGAGCGCCCAAGCGCCCTTGCGATAGGTTTTTGATAGATGCTCAATGGTAATCATTCTAGAATCCTTTCACCATGTACGATTATGGCATAAGCCGCGCGGTTTACGTTCCTTGGAACGAACCATCGCTTCAAAAAGTTTGACATTCCCCAAGGTTTGACGCCAATTTATTGATAAAGTACAAATAAGGTACAAAAAAGCCCGTGATCCTAAAAGCGGATTGCGGGCATGAACTATTTCGCCTGACGTCAGGCTCTTATCCAGTTATTATAACATGCGGGAATGCGGTTCATCCGTAAATCTTCAGGCCATAAATATTTCATGCCCCAAAAGATTAACGGGATAGACCATTCACACGCTTATCGCTCCCGGTGTTACCGATGCGCCTCATATTGGTTGGCGCGGCTGATCGCCTGGATCGATTGGATGTCCTGAGGCGATAAAGCTTCCATATCCCCCGCAGCCAGGTTATGCAGCAGCTGTTCAAGCGAGCTCGCCCCGGGAATGGTGCAGGCCACAGCGGCATGGGCCAAAGCATAACGAATCGCCAGCTGGGACAAATCCCGGCCTTTTCCAAACGCTTCAAGCCTCTTGAGCACGTCGAGTAGCTCTTGTTTGCTGTAATCCAGGTATCCCTTCTCGGCTTTGGCTTGTCCTCGGTCCGACAAGATGCCGCGGGCAACGGGACCCCGGGCAATCGCGGATATTCCGTTCTCCTCAAGCAGATCAAGGACCGTTTCCTCCGGTCTCCGGTCCAGGATGCTGTACTGGCTCATGACGCTGACGATATGGGATTTAGCGACATATTCGCGGATGACGTTCGGCCGGATGGACGATATGCCGTAATATCGAATCCACCCTTCCCGCTTCAATTCTTCAAAAGCTTCAATCGTCTCTTCGATCGGATCATCCAGCGTCCCCCCGTGAAGCTGGTACAGATCGATATAATCCGTACCCAGCCTGCGCAGACTGTCCTTAACGGCTGATTTGATGTAGTCCTTCGAAGGATCCCATACCCAGCCCTCCTGTCCCGGCACGCGGCGGTTGCCCACTTTGGTGGCGATGATGACGTCCTCGCGCCGGCCCTGAACCGCTTTGCCTACCAGTTCCTCGTTGCGGCCTTCATCATATAGGTCCGCCGTATCCAGAAAATTCACGCCCCGATCCAACGCTTCATGAATAAGCTTCACCGCTTGTCCTTCGTCCGTACCCAGCGACATGCAGCCCAGCCCGATTTCGCTTACATACAATTCCGAAGAGCCCAGCCGGTTGGTTTTCATCGTTCATCTCCTCCTCTTCCATCATGATGAATAAGGTTCTACCTCTTTACTTACCCTAAAATATCGATCCAGATCTTGACCGCCGTCACTGCAATGAGAAGAGCCAAGGCGTACCTCAGCAGGCGGACGTTCATCTTGCGGCTGATAATCGCGCCGATGGGGGCACCCATCAGGCTTCCGGCAACGGCAAACAGGGACGGCCAAATCGGAATGTCGCCCGAGGCGATTTTGCCGATAACGCCCCCGACCGCAGACAGAAAGACGATCGCGAGCGAGGATGCGATGGTGATCCGCGTCGGGATCTTAAGAACCGTCAGCATAATGGGGATCAGGATAAAGGCGCCGCCGGCCCCGACGATTCCAGCAATGCCGCCGACAATAAAGGCAGCTCCCATTGCAATCCATGCATGGTAAGTCACCTCGCTCACCGATCTGTTCTCCATGGATGCCCGGGTCGGCACAATCATCAATAACACCGCGATTACCGCCAGAAATCCATAAATCACGTTAATCGTTCCGCTCGTCATGAGCATCGAGGACAAGCTCCCGATCAGACTGCCAATCAGGGTACTGGCCCCCATCTGGATGACCAATCGCTTGTGAACGTACGACTCACCGCCGCGCGAACTCATCCGATTGGTTAGCATGCCTGACAAGGAAGCAAAAAATACCTGCAGCATACTGATGGATGCGACCTCCTTGGAGGTGAAGGCCTCCAGTCCAAACCAGGAAGGTACATATAAAAGCAGGGGGAAATTAATGATCGCCCCGCCTATTCCCAGCAGCCCTGAGAAAAAAGAACCGATGATACCTATAAAGACCATGACTACAAGTTGCACTATCAAGGTGATCGATCTCCGTTCATTTGATATCGTTGCCGGGGCACATTGCTATTGAATGTGCCTCGCTGTTGATTTATAATAAACCCAAGTATTTGTATCGGAAATTAAGGAGGTGTGTGGTGATCATGTTGAATAAGCTGAAATTTCTTTTCCAGGACCGCTGTCCCGACTGCGAGCAGAAGCTGATCTCCAGGCAAGAAGACATGGCAACGATCAAGCACTGCCCGGATCACCACTACACCGAAGAAATATATAACCAGCTGGGCGTTACGATCGTGTATCATCCCAGCAAAGACAATGGTTCAACATGATTATTTCATAATCGTTAACAAACCTGGGTATAGCGCTTTATTCCTAAATCTCGGTCGATTCCCGTACGGCAAGCCTGACCAGGAGCAGAACCGCGATCTCGGCAGCCATTACGATGAGCGAGCACAGTAAGAACACAAGGAACATATCGCCTGAATCCAGATTTAAAACGAATGGGTACACAATCAGCCACAGGAGCTGTCCCGCCATAAATAAGCCCCGCCGGAAGCTTGCCTTGTGATCCAGACCGGACGCGTTACCCGCGAAATGCGCCTGGATGCCTCTGCAAATTCCGTAAATCAATACGGTATGCAAGCAGAGGGCAGGCAGCTGGATCCATACATCCTTCGCGGATTGCACGGGTAAGCCGACTATCCCCGCTTCGGTAAACCAAAACAATTGTAACACCGACCAGGCCATCAGCAGCCAAGCCGACAGATGCCCTGCCTTAAAATATCCGTTCAACTTCTGGAGCCGCCATAGTCCCGAAGCGATCAGCAGGTACCCGAGCATATCGGGCAACATATCCACCGAGTCCAGCTTAAAGTCGACAAGTACAATCAACAGGCCCCAGCCCATACGCCCGTAAGCCCTACTCATGGTGTCCTCCTGCTATCCCGGACAAATTCCGACAATTCTTGATCTGTCGGTCTCGGGTGATAGGGAATTACCGTTTCTCCATGCCACTGGCGACCGCTTTCCTCGATAAAGGTCGTTTTCAATAGGAGCTGGTAAACCTGCAAGCTCTTCTCAAGCGACGGCATATCAAATAGGTGGCTGATTCTAATGGAATCCCCTTTATGAATGTTAAGTGGAAGCTGAATCTCATCGATGGGCTCGCCTCTTAACTCGATGTGCGCTTCCGAAGGCTGCGACCGGTAGCTGGTACCTGGTATTTGACTTGAAATGTCGGCATAGATTCGGAGATGCCCCTCTAGAGCGATATCCAGCAGTTTCGAGGAGAACGCCGTTAACTGTACCGGACGCTTCACGACAGCGGAGTCGTATCCCGAATGATCGGAGGAAGATCCGCCGGATGTCCACGATATCGGATCGTGCTCTTCCTGACGATATACGCCGGGCCAAACGTATATTTCCCCGACATTCACTTGCTCCGAGCTTCCGTCGGAATAATGCGCGGTAACTTCCCGAATAAGAATCGGCTCCTCCAGCTTCTCTCCCGTCCCTTTTTGCTCGGGGGCATTTAAGTTCACCATCATTTTTCCTAAGTACTGCCTCTGATACTCCGCATATCGGGGATAGGGCGTGACGATCTGTCCAGGGTAACCTTCGATCCGGATGGAGCTCAGCCTCTTATCCGCTTGTTTGTCCTCCACATAATACAAGTCGAATACGCGGCCTCCCCCTTCCTTTGTCTCCACATGATGCTCGAGAAATACGGTTCTTCCCAGTTGGTTGGCTTCGTAATACCAGACATTCCCGATCCAGCTGCAGGCTGCGAGCAGGATGGCGAGCACGTAATACCATTTCTTGCCCATGGACCCTCCATATGTAGCATGCGTTTGTTCCATATTCTTTAACTATCTTAACACGTAATATCGAAGAAGAGGGTTTGAACTGCGTTAATTTTTCCTTCGACTTCCTGCGGGAGAAACCCGGTCCGAATTGAAATAACGAACCCCCTTCGTGGACAGACTAGTTGAAGCCACCCTAAAATCAAGGAAGGTGTCCATGATGAATCCATCGATCGAAGAGGTTACGAACTGGCTTCAATCCAATAGCAACCGCACGCTGCACATATCCAAGCAAGAAGAGAAGGATCAAGACCAGGTTGAATTACGGCTGGAACGATTTGAACATCAGCAGCAGCAAGCGCAGTCCATCGACGGGTATGGAGATCGCCACGCTCTTCTGCTGCACGGTCCCGGCGTGGTCATCACGGCAGGACACGAAGCCCCGCTGCCAAGCAATGCCTTCGTCATCGGGCTGGACGGGTTGACGGCTGCGGAGGTTCAAGACCGTCAAGTGGTGCTCACAACGGAACGCGGCATTTATTCCATCACGGCGATCTGAAAGCAGCCGGTTATAGAAACAGCAAGAACCGCCAGAGAGTGCTTCTCTGGCGGTTCTTTTGGCTTCTCCCGCAGCTCGACTTGATGCCGGATCAACCTTGATATTATGTCGCGCTCGGGACGCGGATGGGTTCCGCAGGCTTTTAGTAAACAGCTTATACCCGTTCGAATCTCCAGATAAAGCTTTGGAAATCGCCGTGCATCGGCGGAACGGCCAAGCCGGCGTTCATCAGCCGGTCTCCGCCGTAGATGTTCCCGTCCTCCAGGCACTTGTAATCCCCTTCCGGATCCAGCCCCATCGTACGCAGCCACCGAATCGGTTCATTCGCCTCGCTTAAGATGCGGAAATAATACAGCACCGCTTCCGAGCGATCCTCGGAGACGATCGTCCAGGCCGCTTCATTCCCTTCGAACGGGTTCCGAAGGCGGTAGAAATCCCCGAACTGCACGAGATGCCGAATCTCTTTGTACAGCTTTACCTGCTCGCGTACCTCCTCCTTCTCCTGTTCGCTGAAGGCCGTCAGGTCCAGCTCATAACCGAAATTGCCCGACATTGCCGCGTGTCCTCTCGTCCGCAGCGAAGTATTCCGGTGCACCTGATGGTTCGGAACGGCGGACACATGCGCTCCCATGGAGCTGAGCGGATAAACCAGGCTCGTTCCGTATTGGATCTTCAATCGGCTGACGGCATCGGAGTTATCGCTTGTCCACGTCTGCGGCATGTAATACAGCATTCCCGGATCGTAGCGTCCGCCGCCCCCGGAGCAGCTCTCGAACAAAATATGCGGGAACTCCGTCGTCAGCTGTTCCATCACCCTGTACAGACCCAGCATATAGCGATGGGCCGTTTCCCGCTGGCGCTCAGGCGGCAGCGCAGCCGATCCGATCTCCGTCATGTTCCGGTTCATGTCCCATTTCACGTAGGTGATCGGCGCGCTTCTCAGGATGCCGCGAACCATATCGGCCACCGCATCGCCTACTTCCTGGCGCGAGAAATCCAGGATCAGCTGCTGTCTCCCTTCCGTCCGCCGGCGCCCTTCCACGTGCAGGCACCAGTCGGGATGCTGACGGTACAGATCGCTGTCCGGCGATATCATTTCCGGCTCAAACCACAAGCCGAACTGCATATCCAGACCGCGTACCCTCTTCACGAGATCCTCGAGGCCGTCGGGCAGCTTGTTCTTGTCAACGACCCAATCCCCGAGGGAAGTCGTATCGTCGTTGCGCTTGCCGAACCATCCGTCGTCCAGCACGAACAGCTCGATGCCGAGATCCCGTCCCGCGCTTGCAATCTGCTCGATTTTATCGGCATTGAAGTTGAAGTAGGTTGCTTCCCAATTGTTCACCAGCACCGGGCGCGTGGCATCCCGGAATTGCCCCCGGCACAGCCTTGTGCGGTACATTTTATGATAGCGTCTGGACATGCCGCCGAGGCCCTCCGCCGAGAAGACCATCACCGCTTCCGGCGTCTGGAACGACTGTCCCGGCTCCAGCAGCCACGTGAAGTCGAACGGATTCAATCCCATCGTGACCCGGGTCGTATCGTATTGGTCCACCTCGACCTGTGCGGAGAAGCTGCCGCTGTATACCAGACTGAAGCCGTACACCTCGCCGAACTCTTCGCCTGCCCCCTCGGACAGCAGCGCTAGGAACGGATTGTGGTTATGGCTGCTTGACCCCCTGCGGCTCTCGATGCCCTGCATGCCCGGGGATAGTCTTCTGCGCTGCACATGGCGCTCTCTCGCCCATGCCCCATGGAGATGCAGCAGGTCATAACGGCTGTGATCCATATCCACGCTGGCGCTCATGGCACGCAGCAGCGTCATGTTCTCCTTGCTGTCGTTGCGGAAGGATACGGAGCGGGAAATAGCGTCAAACGCCTTCATGACCGTATAAGACAAATAAATCGTCAAACCGCTTACCCGATCAAACAGTTCCAGCTCCAGCGTATCCGCCTCGTCATCCTGTTCCGTGTATACGGCAGGCAAGCCCTCAAGCTTCGGCTTGCCGCTGTAGATCCGGTGACGGACATATTCCGCCTCGGTGACCGTGGTCCCGTTAGCCAGCTGTACCTGATATGCAGGCTGCCGAAAATCGCCGCTGCCATAGCCCGGGTATTCCTGAGGCAAACTGTCCAGGGAGAAGGAAGCATCCTCGCGAAACGGCGTCGGCGAAAAGGATGCTCTTCCCCTCCGTTCCAGCAATCCTAGGACGCGGTTATCGCGAATCCGGCGTCCCCAATATGCATGCGCAGGATAAACGCCGCGCACCAACTCAATCACATAACTTGACCGATCGCTCTGGAGATGGAATATCCCCAGATCTTCATGGAAATGTATACTCACTGCTTTTGCCCCCTAACCAAGGTCCGAGTAAGATCTCCTTGCTCTCTTTAAGACCGGGCGGCGGCAGCCCGTTCCAGAATCATGACGTCCCTTCCCGGAATCGTGACATGGCCCGTAACCTGCCGGCTGCCCAGGAGATCGAATGAATTGGCAGAACCTGCATCAAACGTCATCTCTTCGGCATTGTGGTTCAATATGAACAGATAGGAGTTTCCGTCCTTCACCCGTTCCACCACCTCTACTCCTTGTGGTGTATCCAGCAGCGGCTTCACGCCTTGTTCTTCGCACAGATTGGCAAGAAACCCTTGCAGGAACTGCGCATCCGGACTGCTGGCCACATAATAGGCCCGCCCTTCGCCAAACGCATTCTTCGTTAAAACAGGCGTGCCTTTGTAGAAGTCGGATCCGTACTCAGCCAGAACCTCCGCCGTCTCCGCATGGATGACATCGCACAAAATTCCACATGGATAACTTCCACGCAGCGATCCCCAATCCTGCTTCATGTCGATCTGATTTTGCATTCCGGGCAGCAATGCATCGATTTCCTCAGCCCAAATGCCGGTCACGCTGCGCAGCTCGCCCGGATGACCTCCGAGGGTCACCAGATCGTTCTCATTGACGATGCCGCTGAAGAAGGTGGTCACGAAGGTTCCGCCCTGCGCTACGAACCGCTCCACGCGCTGGGCAACGCCCGGCTTCACCATGTACATCACGGGGGCAATCACGATATCATACTTGCTTAGATCCTCTTCGACGCTGATGATATCGGTCTGGATATTCTGCTGATACAGCGCGTCATAATATTTATGAACCTCATCCACGTAGTTCAGTGCTTTGGAAGGCCCGCTTGACAGCTCCAGCGCCCAGCGGTTCTCCCAGTCATACATGATCGCCACCTTGGCATCCGAACGGGAGTCGAGCAGCTTGTCTCCGAGCTGCTGCAGCTCATGCCCCAGCTCCGCGCACTCCCGGAAGACCCGGGTATGCTCATGTCCCACATGCTCGATCAATGCGCCGTGGAATTTCTCGCACGCCCCCACGGAACGGCGGAGCTGGAAGAACATGACCGTATCCGCGCCGTGCGCTACGGCCTGATAACTCCACAGCCGCATGACGCCGGGACGCTTCGCGGAGTTGTAGGGCGACCAGTTCTGAACGCTCGGAGTCTGCTCCATCAGCATGAACGGCTGTCCGCTTCTCAGCCCGCGCATCAGGTTATGCGACATCGCCGTAAAGCTCACCGGCGTATCGATCGCGGGATAGTTGTCCCAGGACACCACATCCATATGCTTCGCCCACTCGAAGTAATCCAGCTCCGGATAAAAGCCCATCAGATTGGTGGTGACCGGAATATCCGGCGTGACCTTCTTCAGCTCATCTCTTTCCAGCCGGTAACATTGCAGCAGGCTGTCGGACTGGAAACGGCGGTAATCCAGCGATATTCCCTGGAAGAACGACCGGTTTCCGCCGAATTCCTCGCTGAGCGCATTCGGTACCACGATCTCGTCCCACTCGTAGAAGGTATGGCCCCAAAACCCGGTATTCCATGCGGCGTTCAGCTTATCCAGCGACCCGTAACGCTCTTTCAGCCAGACGCGGAACTGACGCTCGCAGTTGTCGCAATAACAATACCCGCCATACTCATTGGAGACGTGCCAGATGACCAGCGCCGGGTGATCCTTGTACCGTTCAGCCAGCTTGCGCGCCATCAGCACGGAGTATTTGCGATAGGTCGGGCTGTTCGGACATGAATTATGGCGGCCGCCGAATTTGCGTTTGCGTCCATCGTAATCGACGCGCAGGATGTCCGGGTATTTCTTGGCCATCCAAGCCGGGTGCGCTCCCGTGCTGGTTGCCAAACAGACGTGAACCTGCTCCTCCGCCAGGCGGTCCATAATTTCATCAAGCCACCCGAAATCATAGCTTTCCTCATCGCGCTGCGTTTTGGCCCAGGAGAATACATTGAGGGTCGCCACGTCGACGCCCGCCAGCTCGAACATCCGCAGGTCCTCTTCCATCGTTGCCTTATCCCATTGCTCGGGGTTATAGTCCCCGCCATACCATATCTTAGGAAAACGTTGATTAATCATAGAATTGCCTCCTTCGTAGACTCTGCTATAGAAAAGAGGTACCATCCCCTATCTTGTCGGACAAGGGATCATACCTCTTATGAACGGTCTGCTAACTTAAATCTTGCATGGCTCCTTACTTGCTCAAGCTATCCCAGGATGTCTGCATATCTTCAAGCATTTTGTTCGTATCGGATTTGCCGGCGAAGAATGCCTGCATCGCGCCGGAGAACTCCTGTGCCGCGCCGTCCGGGAACTTCGCGGATTGTCTTGGCAGCACTTTGCCTGCCTGCACGTACTCCCATACGGCCGAACCCAAGTCGCCCATATCCTCAGGCGTTGCTTCGATGGTCTTCAAGGCCGGGATGAATTTGAATTTTTTCACGATGTACTCTTTGCCGATATCGGATGTGACAAACCAGTTCAGGAAGATCTTCGCTTCTTCCTTCGACGCGGAATCTTTGTTAATGACCAGGTTCGCAGGTACGCCGACGTTCAGCTTGTCATTTTGCTCCGCATTGTCGCCAAGCGGCATCGGCAGGTAGCCGAGATTCAGATCCGGATTGATGGCATCGATCTCGGTTTGAGCCCAGTTCCCGTTCTGCATCATGGCGGCTTTACCTGTAGCCAGCAGGGAAATGGCCGTATTGTAGTCGGTGGTCAGCGGGTTCTTGTTGCCGTGGTCCAATGTCAGCTGCATCAGCTTGGTCCACTCTTCGAACTTCCCATTGCCCACGAATTTTTGCGTGCCGTCGTTCAAGCCCTGGATAAACGCATTCGGGTCATCCTGCTGGGCGAATGCCGGGTTAATGCCCTGGTTGCCGATCAACCACCATTCCTGGTAAGCGTTCGCAAAAGGAGTTATGCCTGCGGCTTCCAGCTTCTTCGCGGCATCCGCCAGCTGGGTATACGTTTTAGGAAGCTCGGTAATGCCGGCCTGCTCAAACAAATCCTTATTGTAGATGTAACCCCATCCTTCAAGGTTCATCGGCATGCCGTATACTTTACCGTCTTTGGTCATCGGCTCTTTCGCCATGTCGACCAGATCGTTCACCCAAGGCTGATCGGACAGATCCTCGAGACGGTCGATCCACATCTCCATCTCGGCGTCGCCGCCATTGGAGAAAATATCCGGCGCATCGTTGGATGCGAATTTGGTTTTCAATGCAGCACCATAGTCAGCGCCGCCGCCTACCGTTTGAATATCCAGCTTGATGTTCGGGTATTCCTTCTCGAATTCGACTTTAAGCTCATTCAGGCCGTCCACGATCTCGGTTTTGAATTGAAAAATCTTGACCGTTTTGACATCGCCGGAAGCTCCATTCGAGCTTCCGCCCTGGCCTTCTTCCGACTTGCCGCCGCAAGCTGCAAGCAGCAGCGAGAAAGCCAGCAGCATCACGAGTGATAATTTCATTTTGTTCATCTTTACTACCCCCTGATATGATTATATATAAAGATGGAAAAACCGGTTATGGGCGAGGCGCCCGCTGCCCTTACCCCTTAACGGAGCCGGCAGCGACGCCCTCAACGATGTACTTCTGCAGTGACAGGAAGAAGATGATGATCGGCGTAATGCCCAGCACGAGCGCCGGCAGCGCCATATCCCACTGCTTCGAATACTGCCCGAAGAAAGCAAAGGTCGCAAGCGGAATCGTCCGCAGTTCAGGACTTTGCAGGATCAAGGATGGCAGCAGATAGTCGTTCCAGACCCACAGGCAGTTCAGGATGATGACCGTTACCATCATAGGTTTCAGCATCGGCATAACGATGCGGGCAAATACCCTGAACGGAGAAGCGCCGTCGACCGTGGCAGCCTCTTCGATCTCCAGCGGAATGCCTTTCACGAAACCGTGGAACAGGAAGACCGACAGCGGGATGCCGAGTCCGAGATAACTGAGAATCAGACCCACGATGCTGTTGTTGACGCCGAGAAAGTTAATGACCTGCAGCAATGGAATCATAATGGATTGGAACGGAATGACCATGGCCGATACGAACAGCATGAACACGATTCGATTGAATCTCGTATTGGACCGGACCATCCGGTAAGCTGCCATCGCGCTCAGCAGGGCAATGATCAGATTGCTGATGACCGTAATGATGATGGAGTTCGTGAATGCTTCCGGAAAGCGGGTCATTTCCCAAGCCTTGCTGTAGTTGTCAAAGTGAAAGGCCGTTGGCCAGTTGGCCGCGTCGACCATAATATCGCCCAGCGATTTGACCGAGTTTACCAGCAGGAAGTAGAACGGTGCCAAGAAGATCAAGGCAACAATGACCATCACGATCTGCAGTACGATCGTGGAGGCCGACATGGGAGGTTTCTTCGATCTCATTAAGCTTCAACCTCCTTCTGCTTCGTTAAACGGACTTGAATGAGCGTAATGACGGCGACGACCAGGAAGAAGATCAAGGACTTGGCCGTGCCGAGACCGTACCGGTTGTTCAGGAACGCCTCGTTGTACACGTTCATCGCCAGCGATTCCGTGGAGCGGTAAGGTCCGCCCTTGGTCAGCGACAGGTTCAGGTCGAACATTTTGAAGGACCAGGAAATCGCCAGGAACAAACATACGGTAACCGCCGGCATAATAAGCGGAACGATGATGCTCTTAAGCACTTGGAACCGGTTGGCCCCATCAATCTCGGCAGCTTCCATGACTTCCTTGGACACGTTCGTAATGGAGGCGATGTAGATGACCATCAGATAGCCTGACGACTGCCATACGAATACCATGATGATGCCCCAGAAGCCGGTTACTTCGTCTCCCAGCCACGGAAGATTAAAAAACGGAATTCCCGTCGCTTCGCCAACGGTTGCAAAGCCTTTTATGAAGATAAACTGCCAGATGAAGCCGAGCAGCAATCCGCCGATCACGTTCGGCATGAAGAATATCGTCCGCAGCCAGTTGCGCGCCCGAATGTTTTTCGTTAAGAAGTAGGCCAGGAAGAATCCGACCAAATTCGTGAGAAACACCCCGACGATCGTAAATTTGGTGGTGAACCAGAAGGATTGGGCGAATGCGCTGTCATTTGTGAAAATCTGTTTGAAATTGTCCAGCCCGACCCATTCGACGTTCCCGGAAACGCCGTTCCAGTCGGTAAACGAGTAATACATCCCCATCACAAATGGGATAATGATCGTAATACCGAAAAACAGCAGCGCGGGTCCGATATAAACCAACTGCTGCGTCAAAGCAGCCGTTCTCTTGCTGTTCATGTTAATCCCCCTCCGCTTGTCCTATCGTTTCTCTATCCATTTCTCTATGATTTAATTATGCTAAGATGAAGACCTTGGGACTACCATAGGATGTGAACTAATTGGTATAGAAAATTGATCGGCGGTGAATTTATTGAACTGGAACTGGAACAGCATCCGCACCAAACTGATTACCTTCATGATCATGGCGACCATCATTCCGACCACCATTTCCATGATCATCAGTTACGTCATGACAACCAACTCGCTCAAGGAACGGGCCGTTGTTGAGAATATGAACCTTCTCTATCAGGGACGGTTGAATTTGGAGAGCTATTTGGAAGAGATGAACCGTAGTTCCCTTACGGTCTACTCGGATCCGGATTTTTTCCGCAGCCTCTATTACAGTCATGAGAACATCAACGCCAGCGGCAGGCAATCCGCCACGCTGCAATCCATTCAAAAAGCCATCAGCGGCTCCAGGCAGGTCTATCTTTACGTCGACGGCAAACGGGAAGCCACGTTATTCGCGCAGGATATCGCCAGAAAAACAAGCGAGGTCAACCTCTATCCCGAGATTCCCGATCTTCGTAACGATACGGTGGTCCTTCAGCCGCCGCATCCCCTTCATACGTACGGGTTTCAGTTAGCTTATCCCTATGAAGCCGATCAACAAGTATTCACGATGTACCGGGTCATTGAACGGGTCCCTTCAACCGAACGATTAGGCATTCTCGCCATCGATTTGGACATGGATTTCCTGAGCCGGATCAGCGGCCAGCTGTTCCAGCCTGATCATGAGCAGCTGTACATTGCCAATGAAGACGGGTATATCATGTATTCCGGCGATGACGAAATGCTGGGACAACAAGTCCAGGCGGACTGGTACGCCAGCATCAAGCAATCCGGCAAGAAGGAAGGCCATTTCGAGTATAACAACAAAATCTATTTATATAACAATATCAAGACGTCGGTCAGCGACTGGACGATGATCAAGGAGATTCCTTCCTCGTATATTTTAAGCAGCGCGGACAAAGCTGCCTTCGTCAATATTTTGCTGATCGGCGTGTCCCTTATTCTCATCATCGCGGCCACGATCTGGATATCGGTCTATATCACGGCCCCGATCCGCGAATTGGTAGGCCTCATGAGCCAGGTCAAAAGCGGACGAATGACCGTGGATATCTCGTCCAATCGCAAAGACGAAATCGGAGCCCTCCATCGCAGGTTCGGCAGCATGATGGATACGATCAACAACCTCATCCTGCAGGAATACAAGCTGAAGCTGGCGAACCGGACCAACCAGCTCCGGGCGCTGCAGGCGCAGGTGAATCCGCATTTCATGAACAATGCGCTGCAGACCATCGGCACCCTTGCGCTGGAGCATGGCATGAAGAGGATCTACTCCCTGATCTCCGCTCTGGCCCGGATGATGAGATACAGCATGTACAATACGGACAAGCCGGTCACGCTGGCCACGGAGCTCGATCATATCAAGGATTACGTGGAACTGCAGAAGGAACGATTTGAGAATCAGTTCGACTTCCGTTACGATGTGGATGAGTCGACTCTGCAGGTGTTGATTCCGAAGATGCTGATTCAGCCGCTGATCGAGAACTTTTTCAAGCATGGCATGAACCCCTTGGAGCAAGACAATTTCATTGCGCTCACAAGCCGGCGCCTAT
Organism: Priestia sp. BR_2; assembly: GCF_041954005.1. Lineage (NCBI taxonomy): Bacteria > Bacillati > Bacillota > Bacilli > Caryophanales > Bacillaceae > Priestia > Priestia sp. BR_2. The sequence goes on from NZ_JAVFHM010000110.1 coordinate 94,168, forward strand.
CGGCCTCGATCGTGCAGATCACGGTCGAAGATAACGGAAACGGGATGCAGGAGGAGCCGTTCCAAGCCCTTCAGGAGCATTTGCTTCGGATGGAAGAGTTGGATCTGGAACAGCTTCAGGTTGTGTCCGAGCTGGAGACGGAAGACAGCAGCGGAATCGGACTCATCAACATCATGACGAGGCTGAGGCTGTACTATCGTGGAAAATCCAAATTCAACATCGAAAACAACCAGCCGCACGGCTTTCGTGTAGTGCTGACTATAAATGTGGAAGGTGAAACGGATGAAGGCATTGATCGTGGATGACGAGTCTCGCGTGCGCAAAGCCATCCGCCTGCTGGTCCAGTGGGAAGCGCACGGGATTACCGATATAGAGGAAGCGGCCAACGGGCTGGAGGCGATGGAGCTGATCCCGGCGTTTCGGCCCCATCTTGTGCTGATGGACATGCTGATGCCCCTCAAAAGCGGCGTGGATCTCATGGAATGGATTCACAAGCATTACCCGGACATCAAATTCATCGTCATCAGCGGGCATGACGATTTCGAATTCGTGCGCAACACCATCTGGTACAGCGGCACGGATTATATCCTGAAACCCATCGAGGAGGACGTCATCAACCAAGCGGTCGCCAAGGCGACCGCGGCCTGGAAGGCGGAGGAACAAGAACGCCTTGCGGCGCGTCAGCAGCATGTTCAGGTGAACGAGTACCGGCCGGTCTATTCGGAGAAGCTGTTATCCAGCCTTATTGATGACAGGAGCGCCCATTCCCAGGTGGTCAACCGCCTCAGGGATGAAGGCATCGTGCCGGCGCAGACCAACGCAATACGCCTGGCCGTCATGCAAATCGACAAGTCAGATCATGCGCTGTACGGCCGCTTCGGCCACCATCAGGATCTGCTGATGTTCGCCTTGTTGAATATTTGCAATGAATTTCTGCAAAAGGACCGGATCGGGATTGCTTTCCGTCCATTCGGATCGCCGCATCAACTGGTTCTCTTATTGTGGGAACAGCTCGCCACGGTCCCTACGCTGCTTCAAGAGATCAATAGCGGGATGTTTCGGACGCTGTCGCGCCAGATGCATTTTGGCATAAGTCCGGAAGGTCAATATCCGGTAGACGTTCCCGAGCTCTATGCCCAATGCTCGAATGCCCTGCGTTCGCGTGATTTAACGGTCCTGAACCATTTCATCCACGATGCCGAGCAGCTGCGACGATCCGGAATGGATCATCATCGGGGCGTCCAGTTCAGCGGGTTCGAGGATACCTGGAAGCTCGCTGTGCTTAGCGGTCAGCCTGCTCCCATTGGCGAGGCCGTCGATTCGTTCCTTGCCGCCATCCGAAAAAGCGGCGTTCTCACGCCCGAGCTTCTGGAGCGATGGGACCGTGAAATTGATCGGTTCGCCAATCACGTCATTCATGAAACCGCGAACCCGTCGTCTGAGGCTTTGTTGAAATTGTACAAAGAGGAAAGCGCCACCATCGAGCGGCCAAGCCCGGACAAATATGTATGCTCCCTGGCAGAATGGCAGCAGTATTGGGATCAATTAATGAGCCTGCTGGCCTCGGCGCTGCAGTCCCAGAAGCAGACGGGGCAGGACCTGATCCACGACATCACGGCATTTATCGAGCAAAACTATCAGAACGACGTATCACTGTACGATATTGCAAACCGGTTTCACGTAAGCCGGGAGTACATCTCCCGCAAATTCAAGCAGAAGCACGGGATTAATATCCCCGAGCATCTGAACCGGATCCGCATCTCGAAGGCCAAAATCCTGCTGCAAAATCCGGGGCTGAAAATGGCCGCGATTTCCGAAATGGTCGGCTTTAAGAACGAGAAATATTTCAGTCTTGTTTTTAAGAAACAAGAGGGCATTTCGCCCAAGGAATTCCGCAAGCTACACGAGAAGGATGCCTAGAATGGGCAGCGGTCGATAAGCTTCAGAGATAAAATAAAGCAGAGAAGGCGGGAGTCCCCGCCTTCTCTGCTTTTTGTTGAGAGCGCTCCAAGCTGTCCACTCTTCTTGGAAAGCCCTTATGTTATCTCTATCCCAACCGCTTCTCTAATATCAACACGCCTCGTGCCGGCACTTCGCAGGTATCCCGAAGCTCCTCCCCTGTCAGCAGGTCAACATAGGCTTCCCCATCCAAGGACACGGATTTGCGCTCGGTCATGTGATTAAGCACAAAGATAAACTCCGCGTCCTCCTTCACCCGCTTTGTCACCTCAATGCCTTGGGGAGCGTTCAGGACAGGCTTAATGCCATGGTCGCTGCATATCGTTTGCATCAAATCTCGCAGGAATTTAGGCTCCGGGCTTGTGGCCACATACCAGGCCTTCCCTTGTCCGAAAGCGTTCACGGTCAACGATGGCATGCCTTGATAGTAGTCCGAGCCGTATTCGGCAACGACCTCTGCTCCCTCGGCATGGATCACGTCGCACAGAATGCCGCAGTCGTAGGTGCCTTCCAGCTGGCCTTTCCGGCCCCGCATTACCACCTGATTCTGCTGGCCCGGAAGCAGCGCATCAATCTCCTCGGCCCAAATTCCCATGACCTTGCGCAGTTCGCCCGGGTAACCGCCCAGCGTCACCAGATCATTCTCGTTCACGATCCCGCTGAAGAAGGTCGTCACAAAGGTGCCGCCTTGCGATACAAAGGCCTCCACGCGTTCTGCAAATCCCAGTTTGGCCATATACATCACCGGCGCGATGACAACGTCATACTTCCGGAAGTCCTCTTCCACGCTGATCATATCGGTCTGAATATGCAGCTGGTGCAGGGCATCGTAATATTTATGGACCTCGTTCACGTAATTGAGGGCGACGGTCGGACCGCTCGACAGGTCAATGCCCCACCGGTTCTCCCAGTCGTAGATGATCGCGACTTTGGCATCGGAACGGGCATCCAGGATCCGGTCTCCCAGCTGCTGCAGCTCCTTGCCCAGCTCGGCGCACTCGCGGAATACGCGGGTATGTTCATGCCCGACATGCTCGATGACCGCGCCGTGATACTTCTCGCAGGCTCCGATCGAACGGCGCAGTTGGAAGAACATCACCGTATCCGCGCCGTGGGCGACCGCTTGATAGCTCCACAATCGCATTACCCCTGGGCGCTTGGCCGAGTTATACGGCTGCCAGTTCTGAACGCTCGGCGTCTGCTCCATCAGCATAAAGGGCTGACCGCCCTTAAGCCCCCGCATCAGGGCATGCGCCATCGCGGTATAGCTGTACGGGGTATCCAGCGACGGATAGTTGTCCCAGGATACGACATCCATCTCCTTGGCCCATTTGAAATAGTCCAGCTCCGGATAAAAACCCATAAGATTCGTGGTCACCGGCATATCCGGCGTGATCCGCTTCAATTCATCCCGCTCCAGCTTGTAGCAGTCCAGCAGGCTGTCGGACTGGAAACGGCGGTAATCCAGGGATATGCCTTGGAAATTCGTCCGGTTGCCGGACCACTCCTCGCTTAAAGCGTTAGGAACGACGATGTCTTCCCAGTCATAGAAGGTGTGGCCCCAGAAGCGGGTATTCCATGCCTTGTTTACGGCATCCAGCGTGCCATATCGCTGCTCGAGCCAAGTCCGGAATGCCGCGGCGCAATTGTCGCAGTAGCAGTACCCGCCATATTCGTTCGATACGTGCCAGATCAGGACGGCCGGATGATCCTTATAGCGTTCCGCCAGCTTGCCTGCCATGATTTTGGCGTATTTTCGGTAGGTGGGGCTGTTCGGACAGGAGTTATGGCGTCCGCCGAATTTGCGTTTGCGGCCCTCGTAGTCGACGCGCAGCACATCCGGGTATTTGCGCGCCATCCAGGCCGGATGGGCTCCCGTGCTCGTTGCCAAACAGATATACACCCCGTTCCGGTACAGCCGGTCAATCGTCTCGTCCAGCCAAGCAAAATCGTACGTATCCTCATTCGGCTGACTCAAAGCCCAGGAGAATACATTTATGGTGGCTACGTCGATGCCCGCCAGCTTAAACATGCGGTCATCTTCCTTCCACGCTTCCGCATCCCACTGCTCGGGATTATAATCCCCGCCGTACCACATTTTCGGCAGCTTTTCGTTAATCATCAGCATTCAGCTCCTTTAGCCTTCATCAATTCGTATCCGGTTATCGTTCAACCAGCCATGCTCGAGATTAGCCCTTATTCACAATGCCTCCATGGCAGCCAATGCGATCTGGTAGGTCATGCCGCTCACCGTCTCAAAAGAAAGCCGATCTCCCGTCGTCACAACGCTCCCGTCTTCCCTTCGAACGGCGAGAGGCTCGGAATATTGAATTCTGCAGATCCGACCATGCGTAGAGGTTATGCTTGCGGACGCAAGAATGCCGCCCTTCCATTCCATGTCCACGATAAATCCTCCGCGGGCCTTCAATCCTCGCACAGAGCCTTCTGCCCACGCTTTCGGCAGCGCCGGCAGCAGCTGAATGGCATCCAAATGGCTCTGGAGCAGCATTTCCACAAGTCCGGCGCTGCCTCCAAAATTCGCATCGATCTGGAACGGAGGATGGTCCCCGAGCAGATTGGGGTGCATGGAGCGGGAAATCAGGGTTCGGACATAATCATAAGCCTTCTCCGGCTGCTGCAGTCGGGCAAACAGGTTAATCAGCCAGACGCAGCTCCAGCCCGTATGCCCCCCTCCGTGATCGATGCGCGACATCAGCGTACGATAAGCAGCTTCTGCAAGCTGCGGCGTATCTTGGAGGGTAATATCGGAGCCGGGGTACAATCCGTACAAATGGGATACGTGCCGATGTCCGGGCTCCGCTTCCGGATACGGCTTGCTCCATTCCATGAGCCTGCCCTCGTCATCGATGGCGTAAGGGAGCAGGCGCGCGACCGCAGCTTTCCATTCCTCCCGCAATTCATCATCTTGCTCCAACAGCTGCGAAGCTTCGATGCAGTTATGGAATAAATCGCGAATGATGGCCATATCCATGGTCGAACCTGCCGACACGCTGCAAGGCAGGCCTTCCGCGGTAAGAAACTGATTCTCCGGCGATGTCGACGGGCTGGTCACCAGATGCCCTTTCCCGTCTTCAATCAGCCAATCCAGGCAAAACAAAGCGGCTCCACGCATCAGCGGATACGCCGTTTCCCGCAAGTATTCAAGATCCGGGTGGAATTGATAACGCTCCCATAGATGCCGGCACAGCCAAGCACCGCCCATTGGCCAGAAGGCCCACATGGCTCTGCCGTCGCTCGGACTGGCCATTCGCCATAAATCCACGTTATGATGGGCGACCCATCCACGGGCGCCATAGTGAATCTTCGCGGTCCGGGCACCGCTTACGCTAAGCTCCCGGATCATTTGGATGAGCGGCTCGTGGCACTCGCTCAGACGCGTCGTTTCCGCCGGCCAATAATTCATCTCGGTATTGATATTCGTTGTGTAATCGCTGTTCCATGGCGGCTGGACATGGGGATTCCATATGCCCTGCAGATGGGCGGGCTGTGTACCCGGCCGGGAGCTGGCAATGAGCAAATATCTTCCGAATTGAAACATCAGCGCTTCGAGCGCAGCATCCTCCCTTCCTTCCCGGTACGCTTCCATCCGCTCGTCGGTGGCTAAAGCTGCTATGGAACGCTCATTCTCTGGACGGCCAAGCTGAAGCTCCACGCGTCTGAACAAGGCTTGATGGTCTTGGACATGCCGTGAGCGCAATTGTTCAACACCATGCCGCATGGCGCCCTGAAGTCTCTCCCTGCATATGCTGGACGGATCGGTACCGCCAGAACCCGGAGAACGATCGAAGCCTTCAAAATTCGTAGCAGCCGCAACCAGCAGCGTAACCGAGCCTGCCGCGCAAATGCGCATGCCGCTGTCATCGACCGTCACCTGACCGCTGTCCGTCAAGGCCAGCAGCCTCATTTCGTACCGAATGCCCAGCCCATCCTCATAAAGCACCGACCCGGGATGATCGCCCCTGTAATTATCAGCAATATGAGTCGGAGCATGCCCATGCAACACCAGCGTCCCGTCTTCCTCTGTACGCGTACGATGCTGCAGCGGTGAACGTAAACCGATCTCCAATTGGATGGATCCGCTCCCCGAGCATTCATAACGGATAACCCCGACCTGGTCAACCGCACTGATGAACATATCCCTGCTGAAAATATGATCGGAGCCGCCACCTTGAAAACGAGTGGAAGCAATCCCCGTATCCAGGTTCAGTTCGCGCCTGTATTCCGAGCATGAATCCCCTATTCCCGACTGTCGGATCAACAGATCTCCTAACGGCAAAAAGGACTCCGTATTTCTGCCAACCACCCTGCCCTCGATCAACTGTTCGGCTTCGGCATTCTTGCCGGACGCAATCAGTTCCCTCGCCTTTGCCAGATACCGGAGAGCCTCGTAATTATTCGTGTCCCGGGGAAAGCCGGACCAGAGCGTATCTTCGTTCCATTGAATGCATTCTTCCCGCACGCCTCCGAACACCATGGCGCCAAGGCGGCCGTTTCCAAGCGGAAGCGCTTCTTCCCACTTGGCCGCAGGCTTCCGGTACCACAGGGTTGTGTTCTTATGCTCTGCTGAATACAGCGTAATCCCCCCTTATGTCCAATGATTTATAAAGGTCTTCTCGAAGAGCACCTGAAATCCTTCATATATGGTTGTATTTCTTCTAATAAATTGAGGTCCGCGATTATAACAGCAGCCTACCTTGAATAGCGGCAAAAGGGACCGCATATTGCCGGCCCCTTCGATTCGCCTCTACCTTAATTATTCCAGAGTTCCACCCGTTCGCGTACCAATTGGGTGTATTCCTGCTCCATTTTCTCGGCGCCGGCATCATTCAGTTCTTTGATGAACTGGTCATACAGTGCATCGAATTTCGCCGGATCGGCAAGAATGACTTCCGGAATCCGCTTCCGGGTAATCTCTTCCACCTTTTTGTACGTGATATTGATATTGGAGTCGCTCGGTACCGGAATGTTGTAAGCAACGCCCCACGGCTTCACATCAAATTCCTCTTGTTTCGGCCACAGGTCTTTCCACATTTCCGCGCCGTACGCTTTCAGCGTTTCCTTCGCGGCCGGCGTATAATTCTCGATGATCGTCTCCGGGAAGTTCGTTGTGTAATAGTTATCCGTCGAATCCTTCACGCCGTCGCCGTAACGAGGGAACATCGCATTGTACAAGCCGATTCCTGTTTCCTTCGTGAAGTTGGCGTTGTCATAGGTTTTGCGCTCTTGGACGTCTTCAGGAATAACTCGCTTGCCGTCCACCACGTTGTAATGCTCGCCTTCAATACCCCAATTCATCAAAACTTGCCCTTCTTCGGAAGCCAGATAATCCAGGAACTTGATGATTCGAACCGGATCCTTGGCGGATGTCGTAATGCCTACGCCCCATCCGGCGACGTAACCCGTGTCTTGGAACGTTGCATCCTTCGTGGACTCATCCAGCTGGATCGGGAATCTCGCATAGGTGCGGTTTTCCTTGCCGGAAGTTCTCAGTGCGTTCGTTGCATTGCCGAAGCCCCACTCCTGATCAATGACGCCAAGGACGCGGCCGGAGGAAATTTTCGCTTCGTATTGGTCCGTCTTCTGCACGAACGTTTCTTTATCCAACAAGCCCTCGGCGTTCATATGATTCAGCCAGCGGAAGTATTCCTTCTCTTCCGGCCGCTTGTAATGAAGCTTCGCCTCGGTTGTTTCCGGGTCGATATAGTACTCGCCGTCATCCGATACGCCTGTCGCGATAAACGCCGGGTTCGTTACCGAGATCATGATTCTCCATCCGTCCGCATTCAACGTCAGCGGAATCGTCGGCTGGCCGTCAATGGTCGGGTGTTTCTCGGCATAGTCTTTCAGCGCTTTCTCATAATCCTTCACCGTTTTCAGTTCAGGGTATCCGAGTTCTTTCAGCACCTCATGTTGGATCTGGAACGTGCCGCCGGCATCGAGTGCCTGATGATCCACTGCCGCAAGCGTCGGAAGGACATAGATGGCCTCATCCTCGTTGCTCCATTTCAGGCGGCTCATATATTCTCCGTACACCTTCTTGATGTTTGGCGCATGCTCTTCGATCAGATCCGTCAGATCGATAAACGCCCCGGAATCCACGAACAGATTGGCGTCCCCCTTGGCAAATACCAAGTCAGGGTATTCCCCGCTCGCCACCATCAGCGGAAGCTTCTGATTGGAGCCGTCCACCGCATATTCGGCTTGGATCGTAATGCCGGTCTTCTCGGTCAGCTTCTTCCCGACCGCATCCTGCATGTTGGCCCAGTTCGCATTGGAATCCGCGCTGTAATACGTCATGGTCATCGGCTCGAGCTTCTCTTCCTGCTGCGTATCGCTTCCGCCGCTGCCCTCATCGCCGCCGTTTGCGTTATTGTTGCTGTCGCCGTTGCCGCACGCCGCCAGAACGAATGTAGCCATCATCATGATCGCGAGCAGGAGCGACAATCTCTTCTTATGTTTCATTGCTATACCCCCTAAATCGATTTTTGATCATTTATCGTATAACAGGACGTTGTGCCTGCTGATACCGTTACATGCGCCTAGCTTTTTACCGCTCCAAGCGTCATACCTTTCACAAAATACCGCTGCAGGAACGGATACACGAGCAGTATCGGAACGGTTACCACGATCGTGATTGCCATTTTGATCGACTCCGGCGACACCTGCTTCACGATCTCGGCCATATTCTGCCCGGTCATCATGCCGCTGGTTTGCCCCTGGGTGCTCTGCAGCACCTTCATCAGCTCGAATTGGAGCGTGGTGAGATGGGGTGCGTTACCGTTGTAAAGATACGTATCGAGCCAAGAGTTCCACTGCCCGACAGCCAGGAACAAGGCGATGGTAGCCAAGACGGGCTTACAGAGCGGAAGAATGATTTTGTAATAGATCGTAAAATCGTTGGCACCGTCAAGCTTTGCCGATTCCTGCAGCGAGTACGGCAGGCTGTCGATGAAAGACCGGATGACGAATACGTTAAACGCGCTCACCATGCCCGGAATGATGTAGACCAGAAACGAATTCATCATGTTCAGGTCGCGGATCAGGATGAACACCGGAATCATTCCGCCGGAGAAGTACATCGTCAGCGCAAGAAAGGTCGACATGAACTTTCTTCCCTGAAAGTCTACCCTGCTGAGGACGTAGCCCAGCATCGTGCCGCTGAGCAAGCCCAGAAAGGTCCCTGCAAGCGTACGGAGAATCGTGTTTTTGGCCCCGGTGACCAAGCCGTCGTATTTAAAAATCTGCACGTAGTTATCCAGCGTGAACTCTCTCGGCCAGATGTAGATTCCCCCGCGCACCGTATCAACGGAATCGTTCAGCGATATCGCCAGAACGTTCAGGAACGGGTAGAGTGTGACAATCATGACCAGTGCCATGATGGTAAAATTCGCGATATCAAACACCCGATCGGAGAGCGAGGGCTTGAATGCTGCTTTGGTTCGTGCCATGCTGTTTCCCTCCCCTTACATAATCGATTGCTTCGTGAATTTTTTGAACACGCCGTTGGCAAGCAGCAGCAGGATGATGCTTACGACCGAGTTGAACATTCCGATGGCCGTACCGAATGAAAAACGTCCCATGCCAAGTCCATAATTCAGCGCATACAGGTCAAGCACCTCGGAATAATCTACCACTAGCGGATTACCCAGCAGGAACTGCTTCTCGAAACCGATGCTGATCAAATGACCGATGGACATGATCAGCAGGATAGCAATCGTAGGGGCGATGCTCGGCAGCGTAATGTGCCATATTTGGCGAATCCGGCTCGCGCCGTCAACCTTGGCTGCTTCGAACTGCTCCTGATCAATCCCTGTAATCGCTGCCAAATAAATGATCGCGCTCCAGCCCATTTCCTTCCATATATCGGAGCCCGTTACGATGTACCAGAACAGGTTCCCCTGAGCCATGAACTGTATCGGCTGATCGATGAGCCCCAGCCACATCAGCAGCTGATTGACAGCGCCTCCATCCGTGGACAGCATTTTGGTCACGATACCAGCAACTACGACCCAGGAGACAAAATGCGGCAGATAAGATATCGTCTGTACGGTCCTCTTGAATACGCTTCCACGAAGCTCATTCAACAAGACTGCGAATAGGATCGGAATCGTGAATCCAACGATCAATCCCATGAAACTCATGGCGAGTGTATTTCGCAACACCAGATAAAACTTATCGTCCGCGAAAAGTGCTGCGAAATGGTCCAGGCCCACCCATTTTTGCTCGAATATCCCTTTGCCCGGCTTGTAATTCTGGAATGCCATCAGCCAGCCCCACACCGGCAAATAACTGAAGATGAATACAATGACGATGAATGGAAGCGACATTCCGTACAGTACTTTCTGCTCTTTGAAAGTGGTCCAAAAGCCTTTCTTTTTCTTTGCGGCAGGTTGGATGCTGCTTTCCGTCTTTGTTACCGCTTTCAAACCAACCCCTCCTCTCTTGTATATCCTGATGATAAACCAAGCTGGGGCGGGGAAGTACCCGAAGGATTGGCTTAAAAATCATATAAAAATTAGACATTAACGGTGGGAGGGAAAATGCGAAAGACCTTTATGCCGCTCCGTGTCCGGATCGTATCTCCGATCGCTGTTAAACCCGGGAAACTTCGATTGATACGGGGAGGTGGTTTCCCGGCTTTAAAGGCGACCGCTGGCGCTTCTCCGATACGATTCCGGCCCCTCCGCTCGGAGCTTCGCAGCAATTGGATTCCCCGCTAATGCCTTGGGGAAGGAGGAAAGGGGGAAAACAAAAAGACGCGTACCTTTGTCGCGTCTAAAGGGCACGATATGAAAGTACTTATGCTAAGTCTGGTTGTAGGTGAGAATGATGAGACGTGCAAATATGAACCATCGGAACACGACATTAGGCGAACCGCACCTGTTTGAAGCCTATTTGTCGTGCGCTAGCTCCTGCGTGTGATGCTCTGGTCATGATAGGCTTTATGACCTCGGAGCCGCATCCATGGCTCGATCACGTTGTGCGAATCCGCGTTACGGCACGGATAAATTACAGGTCCAGCTCCTTGCGGAAATTGGACGGAGACGTGCCGACGTATTTTTTGAATTTGCTATGAAAATAATCGACGTTCGTATAACCGACCTTCTCCGCGACCTGATACACCTTCATGCCCTGCTTCAAAAAATCTTTGGCTTTGTCGATCCGGACCTTATCGAGATACGTATTGAAATATTCCCCGGTCGTATTCTTGAACATTTTTCCGAGGTAAGCGCTGTTGTAATTAAATATCGACGCCAGCGTTTCCAGCTTAATGTTCTCGTTGTAATTGCGCTGAATCAGATCCATTATCCGCTTCATCTCCTGATCCCGTCCGCCATTGCCCGCCTGCCATATCAGCTCCTCCAGGAATTGGGACGAATGGCGGCACAGATCATAGGCCGTTCGCTGTCGGAATATTGCCGCAATCCGATCCGAGTATTCCTTCGTGCGGGACTGCAGCTCCGTATGATGCTGCATCAGTTTGTTGTGCACCCCGGTCAGGAGCTCCACGAAGGCGCGTTTCATCCTCTCCTCCGTGTATTCTTCATTCACCATGGCTGAGGCTGCCGTATACAGCAGCTTCTGCTGCACCTCCACGTTGCCCACATCCACCGCATAATAGAGCTGTTCCATCAGCTGCTCCGGATCATAGGGCTGCCGTTCTTCATCCGTGTTGCCGCCGGCAAACCGCTCGGATTCAGGAAACAGCATCTCCCCGGGAGCATAGAAGAACCGTTCGCGAATCCGTTCTTTGGCACAACGGTACGAATCCGCTACATCCTCCAGACGGTGGACCTGACGTCCCAAAGAGGCCGTTATCGCCGTGCCGGCCCGGCTTGCGGCTTCCTCTACCAACTGCAGCAATTCCTTACGTCCACCTGCCGTCAAGACCGGCGTGGGCATTAGGATACCGAGCTGTCCATGCATGGAAAACACCGCGCCGCGGCCGTTATCTTCAAAAGCTTCGATCAGCTGGTTTTTCAACCGGTCGTCGGTTTCCTCACCGGATTCATCGCTGCCGTTATGATGAACAAGCAGCACTTGGTAATGGTTCCATAACAGTCCCGACCTCTCGGCCATATGCCGCAAAGCGACCGGATCGGGCTTGCTCTCCGGGTTGAACCATGTCTGAATGAACTGCTCGCGGCTCATATCGGAGGCTGCCCTGTTCAGTGCAATCCTCTCCTGTTCCTGCTCGATGGCTTCTTTAATCTGCAGCAAATACTTGCTCAGCTCGTCCTCATCCACCGGCTTTAGAAGGTATCCGTCCACACGGTGGGAAATCGCCCGCTTGGCATAATCAAAATCGGCATATCCGCTCAAGATGAGCAGATGAATCTCGGAATCCACGTTTCGGATGGCTTCGATCAGCTGCAATCCGTCCATTCCCGGCATCCGGATATCAATCAGCATCAAATCCGGGTCGTGCTTCCCGTGCTTCTCCAGCGCTTCGTTCCCGTTCGCTGCGGTATCAACAACCTGATACCCAAGCTCGGTCCATGGCACAATGCTCTTCAGCCCTTCGCGCAGTTTGGGTTCGTCATCCACGATCAACACTTTCATCATCGCTCTCTCCTCCTGTCGGAATACTGAATTCAATACGCGTTCCTATGCCCGGTTCGCTATAAATGATCAGACCCGCTTCAGGGCCGTACGTGAGCTGCAGACGGACATGTACGTTACGGAGCCCGATCCGTCCGCCATCCTTCTCGTCGGTATCGTTCAAATAACCGTAGATCATCTGCAATTTGTCCAGGGATATGCCTGCACCATTGTCCTCGGTCATGACGTGCAGTTTCCCTTCGCTGGCCGAGACCCTGACCCTTATGGAGGTTCCCTCTTCTTTGTGATCCATCCCGTGTATGACCGCATTCTCCACAAGCGGCTGGATGATCAAGGGCGGGATTCTTACCCGGTTCGCTTCAGGGTCCACCTGAAGTTCATATTTCAGGCGGTCCTCATATCGGAACTTCTGAATGTCGAGATAGCACTGTACCATCTCGATTTCGTCCTTGATTGTGGTTTTTCCGCTGCCCACCTCGAGGTTGCTCCGCATCATTTTGCCGAGCAGCCGCACGATCCGGGCAATTTCGGTCTCGCCCTTGAGATGGGCCTCCATGCGAATGGACTCCAGGGCATTAAAGAGAAAATGCGGATTGATCTGGCTGGCCATCATTTTGAACTTGATTTCGTTTTGCTTCTGTTCCATTAACCGCTTCTGTTCGTTGGACTCCTGCACTTCGTTCATCAGGTCGTTAACGTTGCCCACCATGGAGTTGAATTGACGGGACAGCTGGCCGATCTCATCCTTGCCGTCGATCTCCATGGCAACGCCAAGATTACCGGTACCTACCTTCGTAATATGTTTGCTGAGGCGCAGCAGCCGATTGGAGATCAGTGAAGAGAAGCTGTAGATCAGAAGAACGGCCAGCAGCAGGCTGATGATGATGACGGTCATCGCCAGCTTGCTGATCCGGTTGGCATCCGCCACGATGCTATCGATCGAGAATATCGAAATAATGCGCAAGCCGTTCACTCCGGACTCTGTATTCAGCGGTTCGATCAGCACCTTGGAGGCTTCGTCATGGATGACCGACTCGTAGCTGCCGCTCGCGTGGTAAACGGCCCCGCTGGCATCTTCAATCTCGGCTAACGTTTTCCCGTACAGCTCCGGGCGGTTAGCCGCAACAATATTGTTGCTGCTGTCCACGATAATCGTGTCGAACGCTTCCTGGCTCAGGATCGTATTGAGCATGCCGGTGTTGACATTGATCACCAGCACGCCGCGGTTGTCCTTGCTTCCAAGATCAACCCCCTTGATCAAGCTGAGGTATACCTTCTGATCACGCTCATCCTCAATGTAGTCCCAATAGATGACCCCGATATCGTCCTCCGCCCGCCGATACCATTCCGTACTCCTGATTTCATCCTCGGGATATAGAAACTCCCAATTGTTCAGCATGGTCGGATTGTCGCTGTAGAATCGGATATTCGATATTTCCTTGTACATTCTTATCGCCTGCTGCAAATCAGGATACTCCCTGTATGCCACGAACACGTCGTATACGCTTTCATATTGCCGGTTGGCCAGATTCCTCAGACGCTCGTCGTAGGACAAGCGGTACGATAAATCATCCGCCACGTTGATGACTTCGGTCGACCGTTTCTTGACCCGGTCCACGTTCTGATAGGCTTGTTCCAAAGCATTGTCGAATGCAAATTTACGGAGCTCTCCCGTAAGGAATATCCCTACGATGGCTACCGGTACAAAGACCACGACCACAAATGACAATATCAATTTATTGCGGATTTTCATGTCATTCATAAGCTGAATGAAATTCGATAACATCGGACCGTCGACGCTCCTGTCCTTTTAATCTTCGGCAAGCGAAAGTAAACGGTTACATTCCATCGTGAATAGCCTGCCTCAGGCCTATTATATCAGCACAGCCTCCCTTTCAAGGCCAGCTAAAATATGGAAGAAGCCCGACTCCAGCACACAGCTGGTCCGGGCTCATCTTCACTATGCTTTTACCCGCTTAACAGCAGGGGGAACCCGAGCTTATCCTTCCAGCGCAACGCTGAAGGCCATCGCTTGTTGACCGGCTTCCACTTGAATTTTCCCTTCCTGCAGGCTCACTCCCGAGCCCTCCACGGAAGAAATGTTTCCTGTGTCATGCAGCTTCACTGAAAATGGCTTGCCGCTGCCTTCCACCGTAAAATTGATCCGGCTGCCTGCACGCACAGCCCGTACAACCAGCTCGCTCTCTCCGTTCATGTTGCGAACGATGGCGGAAGCTTCGCTGCCGTCTTCCAGTGCATACAAGCCAAGCTCTACTCCGTCTGCATAGTCATATTCCGGAAGGGCGTCGCTCGAACCCAAGGCGAGGAACGAGTTGCCGCGTACGAACAACGGCAGTCCGAGGAAACCGTACGTTTCCTTGCGCCAGGTTCCGCCATCCACCGTTTCTCCGGTTAACAGATGCGTCCAGCGGCCCTTCGGCAGATAATACTTCACGTCGCCTTTCTCGCTGAACACCGGTGCAACGAGCAGGGAATCGCCCAGCATGTACTGACGATCCAGCATTTCGACGGCCGCATCCTCCGGGAATTCCAAGAACATGGCGCGCATGCTCGGCACGCCTTGCTCCGATGCCTGTACGGCGGTATGGAACAGATACGGCATCAGACGGCTCTTCAGCTTCGTGAAGAAGCGCGTAACGTCTACGGCCTCTTCGTCGTAAGACCATGGCACCCGGTAAGAGCTGCTGCCATGGAGACGGCTGTGGCTGGACAGCAAGCCGAATGCCAGCCAGCGCTTGAACACATGCGCCGGAGCCGTATTTTCGAAGCCGCCGATGTCATGGCTCCAGAAGCCGAAGCCCCCGAGACCGAGGGACAAGCCGCCGCGCAGGCTCTCCGCCATCGATTCATAATCCGCATAACAATCGCCGCCCCAGTGAACAGGGAACTGCTGTCCGCCAACGGTTGCGGAGCGTGCGAATACCGCTGCCTGATTCTTGCCGAATTTCTCGACCAGCACGTCAAAGACCACTTTGTTGTACAGCTGGGTGTAGTAGTTGTGCATTTTATGAGGATCGGAGCCGTCAAAATACACAACGTCCGTAGGAATGCGCTCGCCAAAGTCCGTTTTGAAGCTGTCCACGCCCATATCAGCCAGCTCGCGCAGGTACCCTGCGTACCATTCGCAAGCATCCGGATTGGTGAAGTCCACCAGCGCCATGCCCGGCTGCCACAAATTCCACTGCCAAACATCGCCATTGGCTTTCTTCACGAGATAGCCCTTCTCACGGCCTTCCTCGAAGAGGCGCGAACGCTGCGCGATATACGGATTGATCCATACGCAGATTTTCAAGCCTTTTTCTTTCAGTCGCTTCAGCATGCCTTCAGGATCCGGGAATACCTCTTCATCCCATTGGAAGTCCGTCCAGTTGAGGCCCTTCATCCAGAAACAGTCGAAATGGAACACTTGCAGCGGAATGTCGCGCTCCAGCATACCGTCCACGAAGGAGTTTACGGTCGCTTCGTCATATTGCGTCGTAAAGGAGGTCGATAGCCACAATCCGAAGGTCCAAGCCGGCGGCAGCGCCGGTTTGCCTGTCAGGCTTGTATATTTGTCCAGAACGCCTTTCGGGTCGGGCCCGTCAATCACGAAATACTCCAGCGACTCGCCCGGCACGCTGAACTGAACCTTCTTCACTTTCTCTGAAGCCACTTCAAAGGATACGAGGTCCGGCTGGTTGACAAACACGCCATAGCCCTTGTTGGTCACGTAGAACGGAATATTTTTATAGGCTTGCTCGGAGCTTGTGCCGCCATCCTGGTTCCAAATATCCACAACCTGGCCGTTCTTCACAAACGAAGTGAATCGCTCGCCAAGGCCGTAGACCCACTCGCCCACGCCAAGATCGAGCTCTTCGCGCATGTAGGTCTGTCCGCCGTCCTCCACGATGCGCGCCATGGATTTGGCTCTGCTGCCGGTGATACGCTCCTCTCCTCTATAGAAGTGAACCGACCATTCCGGGCCTTTCTTGATCACGACGCTCAGATTGCCGCTCCGAAGAACAGCCTGTTGATCGTTCTCTTCGATGACCGTATGGTCACCCTTCTGTTTGTACAATTCGAATGCAGGTCCACGATCTCTTACGCCCGCATAGTGGACCAGCTTCACGCCGATGACGCCGGGTGCCGGGGAATGAAATTGCACGGTGATCAGCTGCGCATTGATGGTCGCGCCTCTGCCCGGAATCGGTGCCGTGGAAGCATAAGCCGTCAACGTATCTCCTGTTACCGCAAAATCATAGGCCTGAACCGCTCCCGAAACGGAATACCCTTCCCGGATTAGCCAGTTGCCGTCTGTAAATTTCATCGTTACTTCCGCCCTTCTATATTTTTAAAATTGAACTTTCAGATGTAAGCGTTATAATATCATTATACTGATCCTTTTTTACCTATTCTAACAATATCCGATTGTTTTATAGCACAATTTTGATATCAGATAACAGTGTTCAGGAACACTTCACATCCCAAGGAGGTGCAGCATGGATCAATCCATCCGCCAGTCGTTAAAAGAAAGCACCGTCCACGGGAATGAGCGTTTCCCCTTCGGTGCCTATTGGTATCAATTTGCCCCCGGCGCCCATGTGGTAGACTCCCATTGGCATAAGGAAGCGGAGATTTTTTACGTGCTGGAAGGCGAGGTGCTGTTTCAGATCGATTCGGAATATATCCCCGTCCGTGCGGGCGAAGCGATATTTATCGATGGGGGAGATCTGCACACCGGCCACGCCCAGGGCAATGAAGGGTGCAGCTTCTGCGCCATGGTGTTCGATGTCGGCATGCTCGCCAGCAGCAGCTATGATCTTGTGCAGGAAGGGATGATCGTTCCCTTCCAGGAGCGGAGAGCCGCTTTTCCAAGACGGATGACAGCCGGGACCGATGGGCGCCTGCTTGAACATATAAAAGAAATGATGCTGCTGTCCAAGCACAAACCGGCTGGATATGAGGCTGCCATTAAGGGGCATCTGTTTCTCATGCTGTTTCAGGCCGCAGCCTCCGGCAGGCTTGCCAACCGCAGCCGGAGCGAAGCGGCGGACATGACGAGAACGGAACGCTTGAAGAAGGTCATTCTCTACATCCAGAGTCATTACCATCGACCTATCCGTTTGAGTGAGCTGGCTGACCTGATCCCGATGAGCGAAGGCCAATTTTGCCGCTTCTTCAAATCCATGACCGGGCAAACGCCCGTCGACTATATGAATTCCTATCGCGTTCGCCAGGCGGCGGAGCTCCTTCGTTCGCCGGACAATAAAATATCCGACATCGCACTCGATGTCGGATTTGGACACATCAGTTATTTTGTTCGGGTATTCCGCAAAATCATGAACTGCACGCCTTCGGAATATCGGAAGAAATTATAATTTCGGCAGGCTTGGTATGACCTGATTGCAGTCCCCCTGAAGCGGCAGGTTCCGGCATACGTATTGGCCGGCGCTGTTTTCGTTCGCCGCGCCGGGCGGGGCCGGCTGATGAACCCGCTGTTTCCAGAGCTGCCACAGCATGAATCCATCATTCGCTCTTCCTTTATTCTTGATGTAGTTTACCATCGTTTCTACATTATAATAAGCCGTCGCGATGTTATTCTGACCGTTCATCATATCGGCATCGTATACCGTACCCGGCGCGGCATTCAATTGCAGGACGGCCCCGCCGGATCCCTCCGGCGCAATCTGCATGCCCATATTGATGGGTCCGTTGTATATCGCCTTGTAGGATTCATATCCTTCGCGCGGGTCGTAATAAATACCGCCGTCGTAGGACATCAGATTGATAAAGTCGATCTTGCTGCCATGATCCTTAACCACGCGGTACATGGTACCGCCAAAAGGAGAACCCCATTGGACCTTGCCTTCCTCAAACGGCGTCCCCTTCACATAATAGGCGCCCGTGGACCAGCCGGCGATGGAAATCTGTAAATTCGCGTTCCTGGCTTGGATTTCATTGTAGAGGCTCGTTATAATGCCTGCGATCTCGCCATCCTTGGTACAGCTGAACTGGGCAGCCGTTCCTTTGTTGCAGCTGCTGCCGCTGGATTCCCAGTCAATGTCGACGCCGGCTGCGCCAAGATCCAGGGCCAAATCGACGATGTTCTTAGCATTGAATCTGGACCACTGCGATCCTTGGCTGTACGACCAGCCTCCTACCGAGAGGAACGCTTTCGTTCCGCGGGCTCTCAGTGCGGCGATGTTGTTGCGCAGATCCTGCGACTGCTGGGCCGTAAATTTACGCTGCCCATTCGGCGTCGTGGCTCCTTCCACGAATTCCAAGCCCGCTACGGCTTGATCAAACGCATACGACCCTTGCGTATACGTGGTGTCCGGCCTTACGAATGCTAGATTGAGATGCGTGATGTAATTGGGAATGTTCGCAGTCGTCAAATCGTAGATACTGGTGTTCCATGAGCTGGCGTAAGCGACGTACATCCGATCACCAGTCCCCGGAGGATCTACCGGCGGGTCTACTGGCGGATCCACCGGGGGATCTACCGGTGGTGTCCCTGGATTGCACGCTCCCAGGTCCTCCCATACTCCCCACTGTCCCGTCGTTCCGGGCATCTCACCCTGAGTCCACCATTTTGCTTTCCAGGCCTTACCCCCGTGGGATACGATATTGCCCCCGCCATATACGGCAGAACTGCTCCAAGCAGGCTCAGCGCAGGCCTCGGCGGCTTGAACCTGGGACGCAGGAAAGACACTGAACACCAGTACGGCGATAAGTCCGAGAATCCATCCTTTCATCGTTCTGGACTGCCTTGTCATTCATTAAACAACTCCTTCTCCATGGGTATTCGGCTCATTAAAGCGTTTTCAAATTTGGTGAAAGCTCCGTACCTTATACACCTCCTGACGCATTGGGATGAAATCGAATGAAACACTTTAAGTGTAACTTGGTAATTTTTTGTACAACAAGGATAAGATTTACTAATTCAGGGGCAAAATCCTATACCTTGTCACAGCAGCGCATCTTCGCAAAAAAAGCCGACACCCTGCGGATGATCGCATAAGTGGCAGCTTTTGAAATGGAATGCCTGTTAACCCTTACTCCAATTTAGGGTATGATGATAGAAGCATGTTATTTTTCTATTTATGAGTCTCTTTGTGCAGCCTTGCAAACGGACATTTCGACAGAGACTCCTCGTTATCCCGCAGGAAATATTGCTTCCATTCATAATTGTCCTCCGCCCCGTAGAACTTCAAGTCCGGGTGCGGGGGGATTGGATCATATTCGGTCAACCGCTTGCGTATCAGCACTTTGGTATGTTCAGCTTGTCTGGCCCGGGCATTGAACTGCTTCAGAACCCAACGAGGCGTAAAAGCAAGCATCATGTAGGGGAAATACCTGCTCTGGCGAAGCTCATGTGCCGGCGTTCCGCAATATACGAAATAAGGCTCGCCTGCATAACAAAATTCCCACAGATGATCATCTGGTTCCCCCGGCAGGTCCGCCGGCCAAGGCTCCGTATCGTATTCGGTGGTCCGGCTCAGCAGCTGCCAGAACAAACGCTCATAATACTCCACGCCCTCGAGGCTATCTCGGCCATGTTCCGTATTTATAAATACGACAAGGGAAGTATACGGGCCGAAGCCCCTGGAGCCGAGCACGAACTCATGCAGCAGTGCGGCCAATTGCCCCGCCGCCTCCTGCGATTCGCCGCGGTTGATAAAACCGTATCTAAAATGATTCAGCGCATGTCCTTGCACTGCCGGAATGCAGGGGAATTTGGCGGAACGATCCGTCATTTTCTCAGTCAGCTTAACGATCGCTTCCCGCTGCCATTCCTCCGGCAATCCATAAGCAGCGCCCATACCGTCTAACCTTATTAAACCGCTCATCACCAGTCCTCCTCTTCTACAGCATATAAGAGTGGGTAAAAATAGGTGACTGTCACGGACGAAATGCACATGAATTTTGAAAAGCGTTTCCCAAAAGCTTGAACTTTCTGATATCTTAAGTAGAGAAGAAATTAAAATACCAGGCTTATGCCTTAATTACCATAGAGAGGATTCTTTCACATTATGTCTAAACCCCTGCTAACCGATAAGATTCAAACTGCCAAACCGGCCAAAAAACCGAGGCCTTCCGCTCCGCCCGTGCGCATCTTTGCGCTGGGGGGGCTTGGCGAGATCGGAAAGAACATGTACGGCGTCGAATTCAAAAACGAGATCATTATCATCGATGCCGGACTGAAATTCCCGGATGCCGAAATGAGCGGCGTCGATTACATTATTCCGGATATCCGTTACTTGCTCGATAATAAGCACAAAGTAAAGGGGATGTTCCTGACCCATGGCCATGAAGACCATATCGGGGCCATTCCTTACGTGCTTCGTCAAATTCAGATGCCGATTTATGGCGGAGCCCTGACCATCGGCTTGGTTCGTGCGAAGCTGGAAGAGCATCGCCTGCTGGATCAGAGTGATCTGCGCATATTCCATGAAGACGAGACGATTGCATTCCGTCATCTTTCCGTTCATTTTTTCAGAACCACCCACAGCATTCCGGATGCCTTCGGGGTCGTTGTCGAAACCCCGTATGGACCGATCGTACATACCGGGGACTTTAAATTTGATTTTACGCCGGAGGACAAGCCTGCCAATCTGCACAAAATTCTGCATATCGGCGGACGGGGCGTCCTGGCCCTGATGGCCGACAGCACCAATAGCGAACGCGACGGCTTTACCCCTTCGGAGCGCACCGTCGGCGATTCCATTCTGCGCCTGTTCCAGGAATGTCCCGGGCGGATCCTGTTTGCGACCTTTGCATCCAACGTTCATCGTCTGCAGCAGGTGGTCGAAGCCGCCATTCGAACCGGCCGCAAAATCGCCATCGTCGGCCGCAGCATGGAAAAGGTGTTTGTGATCGGCCAGGAGCTTGGTTATATTCGCGTGCCGGACGGCATGATGATTGACGTCAAAGCCGTTAACCGCTATCGCGACGACCAGGTGCTGATTATTTGCACGGGCAGTCAGGGCGAACCCAATGCGGCGCTGACGCGCATCGCTTCGGGTGCCCATCGTTCGATCCAGATTCATCCGGAGGACACCGTCATTTTCTCGTCATCGCCGATTCCCGGGAACACCCAGAACGTTAACCGCAGCATCGATCTCTTAATGCGGGCCGGGGCCGAAGTTAAATACGGCTCCATTCTTGATATCCACACCTCGGGCCACGGCTGCCGCGAAGATTTGAAGCTCATGATCAGCAGCTTGCGTCCCAAATACTTTGTGCCGATTCACGGAGAATACCGGATGATGCTCAATCACCGTCATCTTGCCGTGCAGGTCGGGGTTCCCGACAGCAACGTCTACTTGATGAACATCGGCAACACGCTGTCCCTTTTCCGCAATTATGCGCGCAAAGGCCGGAACATCCCTTCGGGTGACGTCTATATTAACAATGGTGAACTGCGCACCCATGAGAAGGAGCTGCTCGAGGAACGCGTGCAGCTCGCTCACGATGGCGTGGTGATCGTCGCGATTACCATCAACCGGGAAACGCGCAAGCTGCTCTCCGGACCGGAGCTGATTACTCGCGGGTTCGTGTATATGCAGGACTCCAAGCCGCTTCTGCGCCGAGCCGAAGCGATGCTCCGCAAACAGCTGAACAAAGCCGGCGAACAGCGGGAATACAATCGTGCTGCCTGGGAGCAGATGACCAACAACACGCTCAACCGCTATTTCAAGCGGGAGCTTGGCAGAAGCCCGTACATTATGCCTTCCATCATGGAGGTATAATGCTTCGATCTCGCTGACGCTTGACGCTGTACACTAAAATAAGGGTGGATCCCAAGTCATTGAACCTTGGGATCCACCCTTTTTTGTCATATTAGAAAGCATGAATTTCGAAGCCTATCGCCCTTCCTGTAAATCAAGCCATAAAGCACGGGCCTGCTTTAGTCTGCAAGCTCCAGGCCTTTCGTTTCCTTGCCAAGCACCAGTACCCCCAGCGCCCCGATCAGGATGGTTACGAAAAACATCACGAAAATGATTTCGATGCGGGTACCATTCTGCTTCAGCACCCCGACGAGCAGCGGCGCGATCACGCCGCCGATCCGACCGAACGATGTGGCAAGCCCGACCCCGGTTGAACGAACCTTCGTCGGATAAAGCTCCGGACTGTACGCATACAAGCCTCCCCAGGCTCCCAGATTGAAGAAGGACAAGGATATGCCTGCGGCGAGCAGCGAGCCTTCCGTATTGGCGTAGCCAAACCAAATTGCGCTCAGCGCCGTAAGCACCAAATAAGTAACCAGCACGAATTTACGTCCGAACTTCTCGATAAAATACGCCGCCGTGAAATACCCCGGCAATTGGGCAAGCGTCATAATCAGCACGTACTGGAAGCTTCGAACCAAGCTGAATCCTTTATCGACCATGACGGTGGGAAGCCACAGGAACATCCCGTAATATGAAAATACGACCGTAAACCACAATATCCACAGCATAATGCTCGTACGCCGATGTTCGACCGACCAGACCGAGGCCACACGCTGCCCGAAGGTCAGCTTCCGGACGGCCTTGGCCTTCTGCTCGATATACCTTGGCGAATCCTCGATGGCTCGCCGCAGGTAGAGAGCATAGAACGCGGGCAAAGCCCCGATGACAAAGGCTGTCCGCCAGCCGTAATCCGGAATGACGAAGTAAGCAATAAGCGCGGATAGTATCCAGCCTGCCGCCCAAAAGCTTTCCAGCAGCACCACCGCTCTTCCCCGTTCATGAACGGGCATGCTTTCGGATACCAGCGTTGAAGCTACCGGAAGCTCTCCGCCAAGTCCGAAGCCGGCGATAAAGCGCATCAAGCACAGCATGACAAAACCGGTAGCCAGAGCGGAAAGCCCGCTCGCTATCGAGAATATGAGCAGTGTCCACAGCAGAATATTTTTCCGTCCATATTTATCCGCCAGAAATCCGGCCATGGCCGCGCCGAATACCATTCCGATCGATGTGGTGCTTGTCAGAATGCCGACCTGCTGCGAGCTTAGCGACCATTCCGCTGCCAATGCCGCAACAACAAACGAAATCATGCCGACATCCATCGCATCGAACATCCAGCTGGCACCCGCGCTGAACAGCAGCTTGCGCCGTTTGGGCT
Source organism: Priestia sp. BR_2 (assembly GCF_041954005.1). Classification (NCBI taxonomy): domain Bacteria; kingdom Bacillati; phylum Bacillota; class Bacilli; order Caryophanales; family Bacillaceae; genus Priestia; species Priestia sp. BR_2. Next base: position 117,820 of record NZ_JAVFHM010000110.1, read on the forward strand.
CTTTTAACAATTGCATGTTGCCCATTTTAACCGCCCCCTCTCCTATATCTTTCTATAATGTAGAGCGAACCATACGTCCGGTCAAGCTAGATTATGCTTAGCGGCAACATGACCGTTATGGTCGTTCCCTCCTGAAGCTTGCTGGTCACATACACCTGCCCCCTGTGATCCTCGATCATTTTTTTGCTGATCATGAACCCTAAGCCGTTGCCCTTCTCCTTCGTTGTGAAGAACGGTTCCCCGAGACGGGATAGGATCGATTCCGGGATTCCGCATCCGTTATCCGTGAAATGGATGGCCACGGTCTCGTCGCTGCCTCTCTCCAGTCGTATGGTCAACTCGCCGCCGTCCGGCATCGATTCCACCGCATTTTTTATAAAGTTGATGAAGACCTGCTTCAGATGATTCACGTCACCGTCCACATTGGCCTCTTGCTCTCCAAAATCGGTTATGATCTCTACGTTATGTATAATCGCCTGCGTATTTAATAACGTAATCACTTGTTCCAGCAGCTGCCGGATATCGGCACGCTCGAATTTCACGCTTTGCGGCTTCGCCAAGAACAGAAGCTCACTGACGATCAGTTCGATCCTTTCAATCTCCGAAGAGATAATATCGAAATATTCATCCTTCCGTCCGGCGCCGGAGCGAATCAGCTGCACGAACCCTTTGATGGACGTCATCGGGTTTCGGATTTCATGGGCGATTCCTGCGGCAAGCTGCCCGGCCATGGACAGCTTGTCGGACTGGATCAGCCGCTTCTCTTCCTGATCGGCCGCTCTCTTCATGTCGGTGATATCCGTCAAATGCGCTACATAGCCCAGCGCCCTTCCCTCTCTGCTGCGGGCTGTGCTAAGCCTGCACGATACCCACCTGATATCTCCCTGTTTATGTATCAATCTCTTTTCCATTTGCAAGGAAGAGATCCGGCCCGTTTTAAATTTTTCCATCATTTCCCTGTCCTTATTTACGTCCTCCGGATAAACCCAATCGTTATAGGGATGATGCAGACATTCGTCCTCCTCATATCCGAGCATCGTGCAAGCGGCCGGATTGATTCGGATAATGCTCCCCTCTGAATCGATGAATACCGTTCCTATCGGCGCAACTTCTATCGCCTGAACCATAAAATCATAGCTGAGACATTCACTATTCATCATCGTTTGGAGATCCTCCTGTCTTTCATTGTTCAAATCGGTTTTACCTAATTTCTAGATATGGGATTGCTTCTCCTTTAGCCTATATGGAATATAAATAAAACAATCCAAAGGATAATTCGGACATGAAGCGAATATATTGGATATGAGGTTTCTAATATTTGGTGTCTATCCCAGCGCTATTCTAGTGAAATTGAGAGAAAATGGTTTTTTTTGACTTGAACGCCATGGCTTTTTCGTTTATTGTGAAAGAAAGCAAGTCATTTACAATTGCTAGTCGTTAGGATCGTTAACAAAGGAGTTTGCGAGTATGTACACGGAACAAGATATTTGGATTGTGCTTACAGGCACGGGCACCTGGTTCAGCAGAATGATCCAATATTTCACGAAGGCCCCACTTAACCATGCATCCATAGCGTTTGATTCCGAGTTACGCGAAGTGTACAGCTTTGGGCGAAAGAAGGCGAACAATCCGTTTGACGGCGGTTTGGTTCGCGAGAACCTGCGTGACCCTTTCTTCTACACTTCGGAGTGCGCGGTATATCGCTTCCGCGTCAGTAATGAAGACTATCAACGCATGCACAATCTTGTCAAAGAGATGATGCGTGATCAGGACCGCTACAAATATAATCTGCTAGGGCTGCTGGGTATATTGTTTCGGATTCATATCGATCGTGATGATGCTTTTTTCTGCTCCCACTTTGTCGCGACGGTGCTGGAGCAAGCAGGCCTGCGGCCTGTGAACAAGCCTTGTCATCTTGTAACGCCGGAAGATTTCTCCCACTCCCCCCAGTTGAATGAAGTCTATCGCGGGCCTCTCCACGGTTATCTTGCTCAAGATATGCCAGCCCCGTTGTCCCCGTCGCCGAAATTTGTTCCTGTGACCACGAAAGGCCGAGGCAAGTTCTTCAGAATCGGAAAAACGGGTTAATACCGAGAATATGTAGCTATGATATAAATATGTTTCTCTGATACCTTGGAAAAAAGCAGCCGGGCTCGCACCCGGCTGCTTTTTTTAAATAAGTTTTTTGGGGTCCCCGCAAAGTATTTGGAATAAGCATCGAAGCATAGGCTCCACTTTGTGGGGTTATTTTATATGTTCCTCGCGGGGGTTAACCCCCGGCGTCATTCTCTAGCGTTAGGCCGATGGAGTCTGATCCGACGCCTGCTCCAGAACCGCCTTCTCCACCACGACGGGACCGGATTCAGCCAGCTTTTGCTGCTCCATTTTCTTGCGCTTGCGTTTGCGGTTGAAGTACACGCCGATCAACAGAAGCGGAACGGCGATCAGCGCAATATATAACGATACATCCTTAACCATGCCCTCCGCGGCGTTACCGTACAGATAGAACAGGGTACCCACCACATAAAACTTGGTAGCCCGGCCAAGCGCGGCATATGCCAACAGTCTCCATAGCGGGAATTTCAAACATCCCGACAGAATCGTAAACACTTTAAAGGGAACCGGCGTAAAGGAGCCGATCAGTATGGCGGCTTCGCCGTTTTTTTGAAACATGTTCGTTGCAGCGTCAATCCACTCTTTTTTCAGTATCTTGTATAATACCGACTTCCCAAGCAGCTTTCCGATCAAATAGCCCAGCGGCGTCCCCAGCAAGCATCCGATAAAACCATACGTTGCAAGCCACAGTGCATTCTGCGGATGCATGATGCTAAGCGAAACCTGCAGAAAAAAGGCGGGAACCGGAAAAATGACAGCATCCGCAAACGAATGAATAAACAATCCCCATGGACCAAACTTCATCAAAAAATCCAAAATGTCCTGAAACATGTCTCAACCCCTAAACATTTTCTTCCTGTTTCTATCAGACCCTTTATAAAGTATAGCACATAATTATACTGGAAAGGACCTAAGCCGCTTGATCCCTGCCGAAAAAACGCGCAGAACGAAGCATGCCTTTGCACCTATATACTATATGCAGCAGGTTCGACTAACAACAAAAAAACCTTTCTTCTAGGAAGAAAGGTTTTCGGTCGCTCCTCGCAAGCGGAATTTCAAACATGAATAAGCTTGCAAAGAAATGCATCTTGTTTAATTTGCAGATAAACTGCGGTGTGCGGAATGCCTCGTCGGACCTACGAATTCATTCAGCGGAAAGCCGTTCGAAATCGCCTGGGTAATGAAGGCTTTGGCTTGCTGTACCGACTCGCGAACGCTCAAGCCCTTGGCAAGATTGGCCGTGATGGAAGCGGATGACGTGCAGCCCGCACCGTGGGTGTACTTGGTAACGATGGCGTCGGCCTCGAACCATTCGAAGCTTTCTCCGTCATAGAGCAGATCCATGGCTTTGCCTTCGCGGATCTTCCCTCTGTCTTTAATCAGCACGTTCTTTGCGCCGCGCTCGTGAATGATGGCGGCAGCCTCCTGCATTTGATCCAGGGACGTGATCGGACCGGATTTGGCCAGTTGGGACGCCTCGAACAGATTTGGCGTTACCAAATCGGCGCGCGGGAGAAGGAATTCCAGCATCGCTTCCGTATTCTCGGGCTGCAGCACTTCATCCGTGCCTTTGCAGACCATCACCGGATCGATGACGATCCGTTTCAGATCATAGCGGTCGATATACTGGGAAACGAGCTCGATGATCTCTACGGATCCGAGCATGCCGGTCTTCATGGCATCGATGCCGATGCCCTCGAGCACGGTTTTCAACTGCGTTTCAACGATATCCAATGCCACCGGGAACACCTGGTGATCCCATGTCTTTGGTTCCATGCAGACAATCGTGGTCAGTGCGGTCATTCCGTATACGTCAAATTCCTGAAAGGTTTTCAGATCGGCCTGGATGCCAGCGCCGCCGCTTGTATCCGAGCCGGCTACGGTTAATGCTTTTCGTATCGTCATGTTCCATGTTCCCTTCGCTTGTAAAATGATTACTCTATTATAAAAAAAACTGGGATTGACGTCTATTCGCAGATGTCGAATCCTTCATGGTAACGCATCACTCCGCCTGCGGATTATTCTTCCGATCGCTGTTGCCCCCAAATTTCCTTTGAACCACGATATCTATCGTTGGAATTCGGGGGCAAAGGCGACCACTTCCGTTTCTACAGAACAATTCCGCCTGCTTCGTTGGAGTCCTTTGCCCAGGGCTCACACTATAAAGTCGCCACTTATTGTTCCGTCAGGATCACGGGGCCATCCTTCGTGATGGCGAGCGTGTGCTCATACTGCGCGGACCATTTCCCGTCCACGGTTCTGGCGGTCCATCCGTCCGAATCGATCTTGCATTGATATGTTCCCAGGTTCAGCATCGGTTCGATGGTGATGACCATGCCCTCTTTAAGCCGAGTCCCGCGGTTGGGTGGCCCGTAATGCGGTACCTGCGGTTCCTCATGCATATTTTCGCCGATGGCGTGCCCCACGAAGTGACGGACAACCGATAAATTCTGTGCTTCCGCATAGGATTGAATCGCATGGGAAATATCGCCGATCCGGTTGCCGATCACCGCTTGCTCAATTCCGAGGTACAGAGCTTTCTTCGTCACGTCCAGCAGATGCTGCGCTTCCTCGGAGACGTTTCCGACCGGATAGGACCAAGCCGAGTCGGCGAGCCAGCCATCATACTTTACCACCATATCAATGGTAACGATATCCCCGTCCTTCAGCGGCTCATGGCTCGGAAAACCATGGCAGATCACGTCATTGACCGATGCACAGGTCGCAAAAGGATAACCATGATATCCCTTCTGCTCCGGCGTCGCGCCGCGCTCCGCCAGGAACCGTTCGACAAACTGATCAATCTCTAGCGTCGTTACGCCCGGCTTGATCATGTTGGCGATCTGACGGTGGCATTCGGCGAGAATATCGCCGGCTTTATTCATTTTGGCGATTTGTTCTTGTGTTTTGAGGATTATCAATCCTGCTCACTCCTTTTCATGGCTGCTCTCCTACTCAAATCAAAAAGCCTTAGCTGACCGAAGGAGCTTCAGGACAGGCATCTGCGTCCTCCTCACTCCCCGGCCAATAAGGCTGATTCACAATCACAAGGTGTATCTGTTTTCTTGTCTTGTATCCAAAAAAAGAAAAGCTGATAGCGCCCTACATAATCTTATTCTACTCTTAAGCCAGGGTAACCTCAATGATTTCCGTTAGGAATTTCTGCCTTTCGGTCAAATGCGGACAGGTACGGATGCCGCAGCATAACCGTTTTGCATTCTCGGAGGCATCTTTAACTCGGCGGTAACCCAGAAAGTCATATGACTCTCAATGACCATGAACAGAATCAGGGCGGGCAGCATTTTATCCAATTTTAAGCTTCATTTATCCAATGACAATCGTTTCTCCTCATATCTATATATTTTAAGGTTGCGCAGAAACGATAATTTTACACGCGAGATCACGATTCCTTTCTTTTTCCTATGTTCATTATATCAAAAGGGGCCGTTGCTTTAGCTTTCCACTTGTTTCCGTTCCTTTTCGGTCATATCGCTTTTCTCCTTGGACAAGAACCAGCCGAGGACCGCGATCAGGATCAATACGCCCCAGAATATGAGCTTCCAGCCGGCGCTCTTGGGAAACGTCTTCTCTAATACAGCGATATCCGGGTGCGCGAGCGTATAGACGGCCAGCTTGATTCCTACCCATCCCACGATCAGGAATGCAGCCGTTTCCAAGCCGGGCCTTCTTACGAGCAGCCTGCCGAAATACGATGCCGCGAACCGCATGATCACCAAGCCGATAATTCCGCCTGCCAGGATAACCAGGAACTGTCCGCCGTCCATGCCCCCGATATTCGGGAGGCCGGTTTCCGGCAGCGTCAAGGCGAGGGCTACGGCAGCCAAAATCGCATCGACCGCAAACGCAATATCCGCAAGCTCTACCTTTAACACGGTAACCCAGAATTTTTCTTGTTTCATTTCAGCTTCCTTCAGATGTTTCTTCTTCTTCACAAAGAACTGCTTCACCATATGATTGATACTGATATACAGCAGGTAGAAGGCCCCAATCGCCTGTACGTACCAGACATCCGCCAGAAAAGAGATAATGAAGAGGGATGCGAAACGGAACACAAACGCACCGGCCAATCCGTAAAATAACGCCTTCTTCCTCTTGTCCTCCGGCAAATGTTTAACCATGATGGACATCACCAGGGCATTATCGGCTGCGAGAATCCCCTCGAGTCCAATCAACACCAGCAGCACCCACCCATATTCGAGCAACAGTCCCATTTCCAAACGCAATCTCTCCTTCATGTATAGGATGATCCGATTTACGTTTCAAAGGCGTATAAAACAAAAAACCTTTATCCCGAAAATCGGCGATAAAGGTATCTACCCAGAAATAGGCTGTAGGAATAAGCACCTTTACCGAATCGGCAAAGGTCTCGCAAACAACTTTCGTTGCCAACAAAGCCGGAGACACGTTCGTGTCACGAATTGACGACTTTGCTGCGACTGCTACTCCCCTTTACTTGAATACATGAATTATAGCATGGCCGTTTACCACCGCCAATAGACTTTCAAAAATTTTACATTCACTTTACATTTCTTTTTTTCTTCCTCCAAAAATAGAGCCATAGTCCAACTGCCAGCAGCACGACGACAACCCCCCACAGGAAAGGCCTCTGCATAAATGTCTGATCTGCAGCCTCACCTTCACTTGGAAGCATTCCCTCAGCAAGCGTATCAGACCCCGTTTCCCCCGGTGGAGGCGCAGCTTTCGGAGGATATCCGGCCCCTAGCTCGGATAGCTCCTTGCCGGCGGCGGTGAGCGGCTTCGTTCCGTCACAAAGCCCCGTTGTCAGCCGGCCCGACTCCGCGGACGCGAACACCAGATATTCGCTGCCTACGGCAAACTGGTCATAACCGCAGCTGGCCGATGACATGGCCGTGATAAGCTCCGTTACGGGGTTCAGCTCGCCTTTCCATATTTCCGTTACCTCTAACGTAACATGAACCGGATCTGCCGAGGACATGACCTGCTTCCGCGGCGGGCCCGCGATCTGAGTCACCTTGCCTGCGAATATCGCTGCGCTCCGTTCCAAGCTTTCCGCAACCTCAGGCGGTCCGGCACATGAGCAAGCAAAGACGTCGGATGGTTTTATCGTATACAGGCTGACGAGCAAGAGCAAACAGCTAAGCATGATCATAACCTTGGATTTTCTCATTATGGGTCACCTCAATCCTTAGACGGCAATCCCCGCTAAAATGTTCCAGCTCTATCCGTAAATGCACCGCCGACCCACTCCAAAAATAAGGGAGGGATAACGGCGCATTTCGGCTGCCGATCTAAGGAAGCACCCCCGCAAGAAGTTGCCAACGTATGAACTACTTGCTGGCGATGATCAGGTAGTGACGATCCGTGGGATACCGGATTCCGTCAACCTGCAGCCCTGCTTGCTCCAACAAAGCCTTCAGCACCTGCGGGTCAACCCGGTTTGGCCTCGGAACCCGCTTCTCTGACGGGTCCTCCTGCCATTCCAGACACAAGCAGCGCCCGCCTGGCCGTAACACTCTTGCGATTTGGGAGATCGACTCCTCCAGCTGGTCGGTGATGTGAAGGATCAAGGACGCGATGACTCGATCCACGGTTTCATCCTGTAAAGGAAGCTGTTCCAACACGCCTTCCATCACCTTCACATTCGTGATTCCTTGTTCCTGTGCACGCCCGCGCATCATGTCGAGCATGGCTGGCTCGGTATCCAGCGCGTAAACGGTGCCTGTCGTTAATGAGGCTGCCGGTATGGAAAAATAGCCGGTGCCCGCCCCGATATCCAGCACATCCACCTCGCCATTCACCTGAAGCATCTTAAGCAGCGAAGAAGCCGGCAGCTCTTTTTTCCTTTCCGGACTTTCCAATCGCTCGATGAGTGACGGATCAAAACTCTCTTTCATGTTATCGCTCTCCTCCTTGATGAATCGCATTTCATGGCATGTTGCAATATGTATTTGTATCAAATGTGAAAAGGAATTCTCCCTGTGGGTCTACCATACCGTTGATTGGGAACGATGTAAACCGGTTCATTGGTCTATAACGATTACGGCCGATCCCCTTCCGCTAGCCATGTTCTCAGATAGTCTCTTGATGCTACGCGGACTGTACGTTTGAAAAAACCATGCAAGAGAAGAGATCGTTGGATCGAAATAGGATCTGCGGCCATAATAGGGAGTTGAACGAGAAAAGGGCATTCCCCTGATCATGATGACCATGGAAATGCCCCGATTGTTCTTTACTCGCCCTTATCCTCAATCCATACCTGCCCTGCCAGAAAATCGGCAAGATGAACGGCCTCGATGCGTTGTTTACCGGCACGCTCGATGCCCCACTTCATCTGCAGCAGGCAGCCCGGATTCGAGGTCACGATGACCTCGGCCCCTGTTGCCTCCACATGCTCCATCTTATGATCGAGCAGCGTCGTCGACATTTCCGTCTGGGTCAGATTGTAAATGCCTGCAGACCCGCAGCAAACCTCTGCTCCCTGAAGCTCGCACATGTCTACGCCCGGAAGCTGCTGCATCAGCTGGCGAGGCTCTCCTTGCACCCGCATGACATTGCGCAGATGGCAAGAATCCTGGTAGGTGACCTTAACGGTCTTATTCGCGCTTTCCGCTTGAATCGGCGTAAGCGGCCGTCCCGGACTGCTCAGCAGCTCCGAGATGTCCTTTACCTGTTCTGCGAAACGAACGGCCGCTTGCTGAAGCCGCTCATCCTGTTCGGCATGCATCAGATGATCGTATTCCTTCAGCAGGGCGCCGCAGCCCCCCGCATTGCTTGCAATGTAATCTACGTTCGCTTCCCCAAAAGCCCATATATTCTGGCCGGCCAGCTGTTTGGCATCGTCCATTTCACCGGCATGGGCATGCAGCGCACCGCAGCATACCTGCTCCTCCGGAATGACAATCTCGAACCCGGCCTGGCGCAGCAGCCGCACGGTGTTCACGTTCGTAGAAGCAAACATGACATCCATAATGCAGCCCCGGAACATGCCGACCCGGCCAACCCTGGCCCCGGACGCGGGGATCACCATAAGCTTGGAACCGCTCCCTGTCGTCTCGCGGCGGTAGGGCAAGCCGGCCTTGCTCCACAGTTCTTCCAGACCATCGCCCGTTACGTCAGGCAGCGCCTTTTCCAGCTGCTGAAGATGGTCGGGAAACAGCTTCATGGCCCCGGAGCTGCGCGCAAACTTCTGCAGCCCGGATTTCTGATAGAACGAAAGCGTCTTGCCGATCAGCTTCAGTCTTCCGCGATGCGGGAAAATCCCTTGCAGGAACGTCTTGCGGACGACTCGTACCGGCATCGAATAAGGCTTCTCCGCCGCAATGGCCGCCCGGGTCTGCTCGATCAATTGGCCGTATTTCACGTCGGACGGACATGCCGGCTCGCATGCCCTGCACCCCAGACAGAGATCCATTTGGCTCCGAAAACTCTCATCCGGTTCCATCAAACCATCGACAACTGCTTTCATGAGGGCGATCCGCCCGCGTGGAGAGGCAGCTTCAAGCCCGGTTTCGATGAATGTCGGACATGCGGTCTGACAGAACCCGCAGCGCATACAGTTCGTCAATTGATCCTCGTCCAGCGTCAGCTTCAGCGATTGTGCAAGCTTCTCATGGGTTGAATTCATGCGCGATCGCCTCCTCTCACGATGTTTCGATCTTCCGATCCTGATCCGAAGCTGAGTCCCGCCCTGCTTGCTCCGTCCGCTCCTGGAATACGATGCGCTTTCGGGTTTCCGCAAACAGCTTGCCCGGATTCATGATCTGGTGCGGGTCGATTGCATCCTTGATGGATTTCATCATCCGGATGCCGGCTTCGCCCACCTTCCATTCCAGGTAAGGCGCCTTCACGATACCGACGCCATGCTCGCCGGTAATCGTGCCGCCCATGGCAATCGCCGCCTCAAAGATTTCGGCGAATGCCTCTTCCACGCGATGAATTTCTTCCGGGTCGCGGGCATCCGTCATCGCGGTCGGATGCAGATTGCCGTCCCCGGCATGGCCAAACGTGCAGATCTGCACATCGTATTTCTGGGCGATGCGCTGAACTTCAAGCACCATGTCCGCAATCTTCGAACGCGGAACCGTTGCGTCCTCCAAGATCGTGGTCGGCCGCAGACGGGACAGCGCAGCGAGCGCGCTCCGTCTCGCCTCCATCACCTTCGCCCCTTCTTCCGGGGTCTTGGCGATATTCAGCTGCACCGCGCCGGAAGCAAGACATATCTCCTCCAGCTTCTTCAGATCCCGCTCCACATCCTCCACGCTGCCGTCCTGCTCGATCGCCAGCATCGCTTTGGCGTGTACCGGGAGCCCGATTTTGGCAAAATCCTCAACCACCTGAAGAGTCGGCTGATCCATGAACTCCAAGGTGCACGGGAATATATGATTGGCTATAATGTTGGATACCGTTCGAGCCGCCGCTTGAAGGTCATCATATACGGCGACCATGGCCTTTCTGTATGAAGGCTTCGGAATTAGCTTCACCGTGGCTTCCGTCAGTATGGCTAACGTTCCGCCCGATCCCACCAATAACCGGGTCAAATCATACCCGGCGGCATCCTTCACCAGCTTGCCGCCCGTGCGCAGGATACTGCCGTCCGGCAATACGGCCTCCAGGCCGAGTACGTAATCCTTGGTCGTTCCATACTTCAATCCGCGCAGCCCGCCGGCTCCCAAGGCAATATTGCCGCCCATCGTGCAGATGATCATGCTGCTCGGATCCGGAGGATAGAACAGCCCCGTCCGCTCGACCGCCAGATGAAACTGCTTTGTATTCAGACCCGTCTGGAAGGTCGCGGTTAGATTATCCGCATCGATCTCCAGCAGCTTGTTCATACGGGTCATGACCACGATCAGGCCGCCCTGAAGCGGAATGGTGCCGCCGCACAGATTGCTGCCCGCTCCCCGCGTAATAACGGGTATCCGGTGCTTCGAGCAAATTTTGACGATGTCGGAGACCTCCTGCGTGCTTCCAGGAAAGATAACTCCGTCCGGCATCGCTTGATACAGCGGCGTAGCATCATAACTGTATGAGACGAGACTTTCCGGATCATCCTTGAACCACTTCCCGCCAACCACGGCGGCCAGCTGCTCGCGAATGACAGATTCCAGCATGTTGTTTCTCCCCCTCCCCTATGCGGGTTTGACTACTAAAGATAATCACTATGCTTACCACCCAATCGCTGCCTAGCATTACCCATACGCCATCGTTTGGCACTTCCGTTTGCTGGCTTTAATGAATGGTCTATGGCAGCGCCAGCTTTCCCATAACGGTCGGCCTGTGCGCACCGGTTGCCGCTGGCAAATTGTTAGGAACGCCGAGCATGAAATCATTGCCCAGCAGCGCAAAAATCACGGCTTCCTTGGCATCGTCATCGAAGCCCAGCGCCTTGGAGGTCATGACCTTCTGCTCCGGCAACAGCTCCCCTAACATCGAGAGCAGCGTCTTGTTATGAGCCCCTCCACCGGTTACGATCACCTCATCCATTCTGTGGTGAGGAAACACATAGTTCACATAGCTATCGGCAATGGAATGTGCGGTAAACGCCGTCGCCGTGGCCATCGTATCCTCATCCGAGAGGCTCCTGAGCCTGGCTTGCTCCAGAAACGCAACCGCGTAATTGTGGCCAAACAGTTCCCTGCCCGTTGATTTCGGCGGCTCTGCTTGAAAATAGGGATGCGCCATCATCTCCCTTAATAAGACCTGATCCGGGTTCCCCCGGGCAGCCCAAGTGCCGCCTTCATCATAGGATAATCGCCCTTCGGTCAGCATATGGGCCACCGCATCCATGATCATATTGCCGGGTCCGGTATCAAAGGCCAGCACATCCGAAGGATCCGCCCCTGCGGGCAGCGCCGTACAATTGCCGATCCCGCCGATGTTCTGCAGCAGCCTCCCCCGCTCCGGATGCCGAAACAGGATCAAATCTCCGTAAGGCGCAAACGGCGCCCCTTGGCCCCCAACCGCCATATCCGCGGGCCGGAAGTCTCCTACCGTAAGTTTGCCGGTGTGCTTGGCGATAACGGAAATATCGCCGATCTGCAAAGTCGAAGCGACGGAATACGGATCCCCTTGCTCCGGTACGGGCTGATGCCAAATCGTTTGTCCATGGGAGCTTACCAAATCCACCTCATCTATGCGCATGCCGGCATCGGCAACCGCTTCCAGGACTGCGGCTCCAAACTGATACCCCAAGTATGCATTCATGCTGCAGACAGCAGCGCTGTTTGAATTCTCCTCACTGCACAAATCGCGCAGCCGCTGACGGAGCTCCGGTTCGTAAGGCTTGCTATAGTAATGCAGCAGCTCAACCGATGCCCCGAAGCCGCTTCCCTGTATGCGGACGATGGCCGCATCGATGCCGTCCAGCGAAGTACCGGACATCAGGCCGACCACAATGGCCGGCCTGCCCTCCTTCCATGGCGAGAACATCATATTTTACGCCTCCCCGTACAGCAGATACGGAGCCCGCATCGTTCTCCACTGCTCCGCGTCCTTGCCCCACTCCGCAACCAGACGCTGGAGTCCGGCTTCTTCGTGGATGTGCCGGCGGACATCCTCGCTTCCCGTCAGCAAATCAATGAAGTACCGGCTTCGTCCTTCCGGCGGGCTAAGCCACTGGAACTGATCCGGGTACATCCGGCTGACAAGATGCAGCAGCACAAGCCCTGTGCGCACAGCCTCTACTTCTGCCGGACGGGTCACAAACAGCATGACCCCGCCGCAGCCTTCGCCCTGATGCTTCGAGAAGGTAGGGGTCATGTACATGGAATGGGCATGGACGCCGGGCAGTCCGTATGCGTTGAACGCCTGGGCCAGCTCCTCCCCGTTGACCCATGGAGCGCCGATCCATTCAAACGGCCGGGTCGTCCCCCGACCTTCCGAAAGATTGGTCCCTTCGAAGAAACAGGTCCCGCTGTACAGCCGCACCGTATCCATCGTGGGAATGTTCGGCGAAGGCAGCACCCACGGCAAGCCCGTGTCGGTATATTCCATGCCGCGCGTCCAGCCTTCCAGCTTAATGACATCCAGATCGCAGCCGGTTCCCCGCATGTCATTGGCCATGCGCGCAAATTCGCCGATGGTCATCCCGGTGTTAATCGGAATGTGCCATCCGCCCACCATGGATTCATATCCCGGCTTAAGGAAACCTCCTTCGCAGCGCTCGCCGCCCAGCGGATTCGGTCGATCCAGGACAAGCAGGCTCTTGCCATGTTCGGCGCATGCCTCCATAACATACAGCAGCGTCGTCATATACGTATAAAAGCGCACGCCAAGATCTTGAATGTCGAAGATGACCGTGTCCACGTTCTTCAGCATGTCAGCATCCGGCTTGCGCCGCGAACCGTACAGACTGTACACCGGCACGCCGAATACCGGATCCACTTCGTCATCCACGTGCTTGCCTGCCTGCAGCTGGCCGCGCAGCCCGTGCTCACAGGCGAACAAAGCCGTCAGTTCCGACTCTGGCAAGCCTGCAACCACCTCGATAGATGAACGAAAATCCGACGTGAGCCCCGTCGGATTCGTAATGACGCCAAGGCGACGACCCGTGATTTTCTCGTGCTTGATGCCCGGCAGCACATCAATGCCGCTTCGCACATTGACTTTTATCATATGCTCACACCTCTCGCTTCGGAAGCTACCACACCGTCTTCCGCCGGCTTGGCCTCTTCCGGATTCAGTACATTATACGTAACCTTATGCTGGTATATGGCCCACATGCCGTTAAATAAGAATCCAAAGCCAACAACCGTGACGAGCAGCGGAATGGCGACGCAGAAGGCTTGGAAGCACGCGCCCAGCGTATAGGCCGGAAACTTCAAGAACAGCTTGACGCTGTGCGCCATGGCCTTGAAGATCCCCATCCCTTCCTGAATGACAAGCTGAAAGGTGTAGAATTGGGAGATGAGCGCCATGATGACAAAATAGGTTTGGAACACGCCGATCGCAAGATAGCCGATCCCTTCTTTTCCCCCGTAATACCACCAGGTGGACCATAGGATCAATGTCATCACGACGAAGAAGAAACCCATCACAACGGCGGGGCCAAGCCCTTTCAGCGCACCCTGAAACACGTCCTTCAGCCTGGACTTGCCCCGCTCCGTCTTGCGGTGGTAGGCATAACAAACACCATAGAAGAGCGGCATATACAGAACCGGCAGCAGCACCAGCGCTGCCCACAGCGGAACGAACATGACCACCGTCACGAGCACCAGCGAGGTAATCATGCTGTACAAGGCCACCGCCGTAATCTCACGGTAAATCTCAACCCCGGTCTTCTTTAACACATCATTCAGCTTGCGCATAGCTTTCCTCTCCTCTTCGTCGTTGTTTACCAATCGATACGCTGCTCCGTCTCAGGATCGAAGAAATGCACTTTATCGAAATTGAAAATGAAGGTTTTGTCCATGCCCGGATAACCCGTCGTTTCCGGATGAACCTTCGCGGTCACGGTCCGGTTGCCTACGCGGAAGTACACCAGATTCTCCGAGCCGAGATGTTCAACGACCTGGACCTTCGTGGAATACTTGTAATTCAGATTGGTCGTGCCCGGCAGATCCTCGCCGGTGATATGCTCGGGACGAATCCCCAGAATCAGATGCCCGTTGTCGTATTTGCTTAGGGCACCGGCCATCGAATCCGGAATGGTGAATGTCCCGCCTTCCATCCGGAGAACATTTCCTTCCTTCTGCACGTCGATGAAGTTCATCGGCGGGGATCCGATAAAGCCGGCTACGAACATATTCTGCGGATTCGCATACAGCTCGGTCGGTGAGGCGATCTGCTGGATAATGCCGTTATTCATTACAACGATCCGCTCACCGAGCGTCATCGCTTCAACCTGATCATGCGTGACGTATACGATGGTAGCTTCCAGGCGCTTGTGCAGCTCGGACAGCTCTACCCGCATTTGCACGCGAAGCTTCGCATCCAGGTTCGACAGCGGCTCGTCAAACAGGAATACCTGCGGGTCGCGCACGATCGCCCGCCCTACCGCAACACGCTGACGCTGTCCGCCGGACAGCTCGCGCGGCTTCCGGTCGATCATCGACTCCAGGCCGAGAATGGAGGCTGCCTGCGATACCTTTTGCTCGATGTAAGCCTTGGGCTTCTTCAGGTTCTTCAAACCGAAGGAGAGGTTCTCGCGGATCGTCATATGCGGATACAGCGCATAATCCTGGAACACCATGGCAATGTCGCGGTCTTTCGGATGCAGATTGTTGACCACCCGGTCCCCGATGATGATGTCGCCGGACGTTTGACGTTCAAGCCCCGCAATCATGCGCAGCGAGGTGGTTTTGCCGCAGCCGGACGGACCGACGAATACCACGAACTCTTTATCATTGATCACAAAGTCCGACCCCGCTACAGCGGTAAACGTCCCTTTGTTGTCGTCTACAAATTCTTTTCGTATATTTCGGAATTCTACGCGTGCCATAACTTTGCCTCCTTCTAGCCTTTAACGGCTCCAATGGTGATGCCTTGCAGGAAATAGCGCTGAAGCGAGAAGAACAGGATCATCATCGGCAGTGCCGCGACGGTTGCTCCAGCCATAAGTGCGCCGAAATCGGTCGTGTCCGCATAGACGAAGGAAGCAAGACCGACCTGAATCGTCCTCATTTCCGTCGAGTTGGTCACGAGGAAGGGCCAGAAGAAATCATTCCATGATGCAACGAACGTGAATATCGCAAGCACCGCAAGACCCGGCTTCGCCATCGGAAGAATGACCTTCCAGAAGATGCCGAATTCGCCGCAAGCGTCGATGCGCGCCGCATGGATCAAAGAGGTAGGCAGCGATGACATGTACTGCTTCATCAAGAAAATGTTGCCCACGCTTACGATTCCGGGAAGAAGAATCGCCGTGTATGTATTCCCGAGATCAAATACGTCGATCATCAAAATGTAAAGCGGAATCAGCGTCACCTGCGCCGGGATCATCATCGTGCTGAGCAAAATCCAGAATACCGCTTTGTTCCCCGGAAACTTCAGCTTCGCAAAAGCATACCCTGCGAGCGAAGCCAGGAATACGTTGGTCACCGTCAGGATGGATGAGATCAATAAGGAGTTAAAGAGCCACCTCATGACGTCGGTTTTGCCAAAAAAACGCTCGTACGGGGCTACGGAGAATACCTCCGGTATCATTTTCGGGATAAACGATGCCGCTGACTTGGTGTCCTGTACAGAGCCGATCAGCATCCAGTACATCGGAATGATCGTCAGAACGCTCCATACCACCAGAATGACCGAGGCCACAATCAGCATGATCACTTTTGATCTTGATTTCATAGGTGCACCCCCTTAGCTTCAAAAATAGGCCTTAGTACTCCACGTCGGACGAGAAGTATTTGAATTGAATGATGGAAATGACAATAATCAAGGCAGCCAGAACAAAAGATTGCGCCGCCGCAAGTCCGAATTCGTAGAAATTGAACGCTGTGCTGTAAATCAGATAGGCGATGGTTGTCGTCGCGAAGTTCGGTCCGCCCTGCGTCATCAGGTACACCGAGATGAACACCTGGAAAGACGTAATGACGCCCGTCACCAGCAGATACAGGGTGGTCGGTTTCATCAGCGGCCACGTAATGCGCCAGAATTTGGACCAACCGCTGGCATGGTCGATGTCCGCGGCTTCATAGAGCGATTTCGGAATCCCGCCCATGGCGGCCAAATAGAGAATAATGCCCGCGCCATGCGAACCGAGCCAGTTCATCAGAATGAGCGAAAAGAGCGCCGTGTTCGATTTGCCGAGCCATATGACCGGATCGAATCCGAACAAACCGATGAAACGGTTCAGCAGCCCGGCTTGGGTCGGATCGTAGATCGCGAGCCATACCACCGATATGGTGACCCCGGAGGCAACGGCCGGCAAATACATCGTAGCCTTGAAGAAGGTCTGCCATTTATTTTTCATCTGAAAAATAAAAAAGGATAATGCATACGTGATGACAATGTTGACCGGAACGGTACCGATCGTGAAGATGACCGTATTCCTCATGGATTTCCAGAACACTTCATCCTGTACCATCCGTGTGTAGTTGTCTGCTCCAATCCATTCGGAGCCCATCACGCTGTATTCCTGAAAGCTCATCAGAAAAGCGGAGGCGACAGGGTAGAGCGTGAATATCAAAAACAACAGTACGGGAGCCAGAATGAATAAATACGCCCATCCATATTCTCGTATGTACCCCTTCATGGGGGGACGTGATGGCCGGGCTTGCGCCGGGGCAGTCTGCATGTGATTTCCTCCTTTGCGCACAGGTGAAGTATTTTCATGAAGCCTTATAGAGTCTGGAGCGATTGGTTTAAAAAGGGAGTGCCCCGATCGTTCCTGCTAAGGACAACGGGACACCCCCTTATAACTTCAATTACTGTCCTAAAATTTGTTTGCCTTTGTCCTTGAAGTCTTGTGCGATCTGCTCCGGCGTCTTCTCGCCAGAGAACAGCGCTTGAATGTTCGGCTTCACCACTTGCTCCTTGAATTTCTTCTGGTTGCCCGAAGCATCCGCATCGAGATTCAAAGTCACCGGAATTTCCTTGAAGTTCGCGAAAATTTCCGCTGCTTTAATGGTAGATTCCGTACCGAGCCCTTTGCCTTCATAAAACTCTGCTTGGGATTTACGAACGAATGGCAGCACCAGTTCATTCGCGGAATTACCGGCTTTCGCGCCGCTCAGTCCTTCCATGATCAGGAACGTGTTCTTTGCATGCTCTTCGCCTTTATCCTTCTTCTGTTTGAACGCCACGTAACCTTCGCCAAACATGGAGGTCTTGCGCTCAGCCCCGTCATTATGCGGAACCGGCAGCAGGACGAAGTCGATTTTCGCGCCTTGGACCGTACCGCTGTCAATATCCTTCGCGCGGTTCTGCAGCATCACGTCATAGTAAGGGATCGCCTTGGACACGATCGCGGCTTCCTCGGCATAGAACAGGTCCATCCGTTTCGCCGGCGTAATCGCGGCAGTCTCGGCAGGCAGATGTCCGGCTTTCATCAGATCGGACACGAACGTCATCGTATCCAGGATCCGCTCGTCATTCCATTGGAACTCTCCCTTGTCGTTCAGAACGTCAGGCATGCCGTTGCTGCGTGTCAGCATTTCCATGAAGTCCAGGGAAGTACCGTCCGTCACCAGCGCATACTGCGTATTGCCGTTCGGAAGTTTCTTGGTCAGCTTCTCGGCAGCAGCCTTGAACTCGGTCCAAGTCCAGCCGTTCTCTTGAATAGCCTTCCAGTCGATGCCTGCTTCTTCGAGAATCTTCTTGTTGCCGCCCCAAGCCCAGAGGGATTGGTACAGCGGGAGACCATACTGCTTGCCCTGGATTTGACCCAGCTCAAGCGTTCCCGGCAGGTAGTCGTTCTTGATTTCATCCGTAATATAAGGGGTCAGTTCCAGTGCCAGGCCCGTATCCACATAAGCTCCATCCACCGCGTGGAAGTATAGGTCAGGCGGGTTGCCGGCATTCAAGGCGACGTCGAACTTCTTCGGGCCTTCAGCCCAGGAGAGCACTTCGGTTTGTACGGTAATATGCGGATATTTCTCCTTCAGATCCGCCACATGCTCTTTCAATTCATCTTCGTATTTACCATGTACCGGATAAGTCCAGACAACGACCGTGTCCTGCTTCGGCGCAGCTTCGCCGTTTCCTTCCGAAGCCGTTCCGCTTCCGCCTTCCGGTGCCTTCGCTCCGCCGGAACCGCCGCAAGCCGCGGTAAACACGAGCATCAAAGAAGCCAACAATGTAAGCCAACCTTTTTTCTTCATGTACTACTCCCCTTATCATTTATATATTTGTGGTTTCGCTATGAACTACAAACGCTTGATCGCTCGCCGGCTTTCATCCAGGTATTTCACTGAATTCTCGTAATTCCGGCTGGCGACGCCAAGATATAAAATATCGATAAGATTAAGCTGCGTAATACGAGAGGACATCGCGCCACTGCGAATCTCGTTCTCCGTCGAGGAGGTGTACAAAGGTATGTCGACCGATCGGCTCAAGGTAGAATCTCCGTATTTGGTAATGCCTATCGTCTTGCACCCCTTCTCCTTGGCAATGGCTGCTGCGCGGATCACCTCGTCCGTTTCACCGGAATAGGAAATGCATACGGCCGCATCTTCCGGAGTCAGCAGCACCGCCGAGGTGAGCTGAACATGAGGGTCCGGAAAAGATATGCATACCTTATTGATCCGCAAAAATTTCTGCTGGGCATCCATCCCGATCAGATTGGAAGCCCCTACCCCAAACATGAAAATGCGCTTCGACTGATCGAGGGCCAGAACGGCCTCTTCCACCATCCCTTCCTCCATAATCTTCATCGTATCCCGAATCGATTGAATGTTATTGTTCGAGACGTTCTGTATAATTGCAGAAATGCTGTCATTGGGCCGGATATCCTGATATCCGGTGGCTAATGGCTCCTGCAAGTCTCCGGCTACCTTCAGCTTCAGATCCTGATAGCCTTTGAATCCCATCGTTTTGCACAGGCGCACAATGGCTGCCTGACTGGAGCCGCTTCGGACAGCAAGATCCGCCACCGACATTTGTATCATCTCTGCCGGCTCCTGCAAAATGAAGGCTGCAACCTTGCGCTCGGACGGATTTAATGAATCATACACCTCGCGCAATCGAACCAATCCGCCGTTCATTTCTTGCCCCCCTTTTCAAATCATCCTCTGATGGTCACTACTATGTAATATTACTTTACACATCTTGAATGAAAGCATGACTGGTATCGCTTTCACTATCAGTGGATTGAGTTTATTATAAATTGTATGAAATTATATTTCAATACATAATTCATGATTTAAAATTTTATTTTACAACACCTGGTTTTTCTCCTATACTGGATATAGAAAGCGAAGTGGTTCAATATGGAAATTTTTATCGGTGTCGATGGCGGCGGTACAAAGACCGAAGCAACCGCTATCAATAGCGCTGGAGAAGTGTTGTCCCGTTTTACCGGAGGTTCCACCAATCCTTACATTGTAACATTCGATAAAGCGATGGAGGAACTCCGAACCGTGTTGGATGAGCTCATGGCCCCTCTTTTTAATAAGTCGTTTTTATTAACATCAATATGCCTTGGTATGTCAGGTATAAGTTCGGTAGAGGAACGGCAGCGTGTACAATCTCACCTGCGTTCCTACTTCCGGCAGCGGCAGCTCTCGCTGCGTATTTACATGCGTTCGGAAGCCGAAATTTCATTGATGGCGGTACTGGGGCGTCAGCATGGAATACTCGCAATCTCAGGAACAGGCTCCAATACCTACGGCATCACCCAATCGGGAGACATCTACCGCGTCGGTGGTTGGGGACATCTTCTCGGAGATGAAGGCAGCGGTTATCAGATCGGACTTCAGACTCTGAAATCCGTGATCAAGAGCCATGAAGGCATAACGCCCCCCACCCTCATGAGCAGCCTGATCGTTGCAGCCTACCCGATCCGGCATATTACCGACCTCAAATCTTACATTTACCAGCCCGCTATAACGAAACAGGATATCGCCTCTTTCGCCCGCTGCTGCATCGAGGCAGCCGACGCCGGCGATGAAACGGCACTACGCATTATCAGGCAGCAGGCCGAAGAGCTGGCCGATACCACTTGCGCGCTCATTCGACAGAACGCCGAATTCGCCGAGAGCGAGCTTGTGGGAATCGGCTCGATTTTCAAGCATTCACGATGGTTCCGGGAGACGTACACCAGCCTTATGCTTACACGTTACCCCCTGCTCCGTTTCCCTGAAGGAAACCGTGAGCGAACGCCCGCGCAGGGCGGGGCCCTGTTGGCCTGCAAGCTATTTACTGACGGCGTCTCTGACTTGCTGTAGCTTCCACATCATCAGTGCCCGTCCATATTCCAAGGCAAAAAAGGAGACCTGTCTCATGACGAATATTCTAAGTCAATTGACAACCGAACAGCCTCACGAAAATACCCAGAACATTGATCAGTTGAGCTCGGAACAAATCATGATCCTCATCAACAATGAAGATAGCCTGATCACCGATGCGATTCGCGAACTCATTCCTCTGATTGCCAGGGCGGCCGATCACGTTGTCGAAACTTTCCAGAAGGGCGGCAGATTGTTTTACATCGGTGCGGGGACCAGCGGTCGCATCGGGATTCTGGACGCATCCGAGTGCCCGCCTACCTATGGAACGGACCCGTCCATGGTGCAGGGGTTGATTGCCGGCGGCTTCAGGGCCGTCAAAGAGGCCATCGAAGGCGCTGAGGATAGCGAAGAGCTCGGCGAGCAGGATATCAATGAAAACGGTATCAACGAGAAGGACGTCGTTCTTGGCATCGCTGCAAGCGGGCGCACGCCGTATGTCCTTGGCGCCATGAGACGCGCCAAGGAAAGAGGGGCCGTTGTTATCGGTCTGTGCAACAATTACGAATCGCCGATGCATCAGTATGCCGAATTCGTGATCGAGGCCGTCGTAGGTCCCGAGGTCATCATGGGCTCCACGCGCATGAAGGCCGGCACCTCTCAGAAGCTGATTCTGAACATGCTGACGACAACCGCCATGATTCGGATCGGCAAGGTGTACAAAAACCTGATGGTTGACCTCAACCCGTCGAACAATAAGCTGGTCCATCGCGCCAAGCGCATCATTACCCTGGCAACGGGAGCATCGGAGGAGGCCGTGGAGAAGGCATACCATGAAGCCGGCGCCCATGTCAAAACCGCGATCGTAATGCTGCTTGCCAACGTCAGTGCCGCGGAAGCCTCCAAGCTTCTTGACGGTACCAGCGGGTTTGTGCGCAGCGCGATCGATATGAAAACAACGAAATAACATAACGTGTGCTTATGTGCGAACTATGGCACCCGTCGTGAGATGTTAAACGGGATATCCCAGGTCCGGTCGATCTGGAGGATATCCCGTTTATTTGTTTGCCAGCCTTGGACCTTTATGTACGGATAGACGTCATCTTATTGATGGGCCGACGGGTTTCATCGTTCATGGATGCCCGTTCTGCCCCATCGGATCGTTAGGCTTCAGCCCCTCGCGAAACCTGGACTTCTTGTAAACAACCGTGGGTTCATCACTCCTTGTCCGATGCCCGGCCGACCTGTTGTTCGCTCCATTCCCACAGGCGCGCAGCCAGCTTCGGATCCCTTGCCTTCTCGGTCGTTTTGGCCGGTTTGCATTTGACGTAGTATTCCCCTGTCACATGCTCCACTTCTGGGCTTGATGCCAGGTAAATCGCTGTCCGGGCTCCTTCGAGCGGGGTTAAGAAGAAGGGACGAAGCAGCTTATGAACGGCTTTGCCGAAGCCTGTATCCCGGTTCACGCCGATGCTGGTGCTGACGGCGCCCGGATGAAGCGCATTAACCGTTATCCTTGTCGGCTGCAGCCTGCGGGCCAGCTCTTTGGTGAATAAAATGTTAGCCAGTTTGGACTGCGCGTAACCCTTGGCCACATTGAATCTCTTCCCAAGATTCGGATCATCGAAGTGGATGCTGCCCACCTTGTGCGCTCCGGAGGAAACGTTCACGACCCTCCCCTGCCTGGCACGCTGAAGGGGCTCCAGCAGCTCGTTCGTTAGCAAAAAATGCCCCAGATGGTTGACTCCGATCATCGCTTCGAATCCGTCCTTCGTCAGTTCCCGCTGAATGGTGACCACGCCGGCGTTATTCACCAGAACGTCAAGCTGCTCGTATTTGGCCTTATATTCGGAAGCAAATTTCCTAATGCTGTCAAAAGACCCCAAATCCAGCGACATCAGCTCGATGTTCGAGCTGCCGCTCTCCTGCTGCGCCTGCCGAAGAGCCGCTTCGCCCCTGGCCCGACTACGGCAGGCCATAATCACGTGCGCTCCGCCTTTTGCCAGCTCCGACGTCGTTGCCAGGCCCATGCCGGAGTTGGCTCCTGTTACGATGACGATCTTTCCTGTCATGTCATTCATCCCGCTGACCTCCTGTTCGTATTCCTTCTACCATTGTAATAAGAAAAACGGCTATCGACGTACTTTCTCAGAAGACAGACCGCATTTAGCGGAAGTTTTTCTTGCGATATAGAATTTCATCAGCCTAGCTGATAACTTATAAATTCTATATCTATAACAAAAACGGCTATCGACGTACTTTCTC
>NZ_JAVFHM010000111.1:0-534 GCF_041954005.1 Priestia sp. BR_2
GCATGGAAGGGCCATCGCTCAACGGATAAAAGCTGCCCTGGGGATAACAGGCTTATCTCCCCCAAGAGTCCACATCGACGGGGAGGTTTGGCACCTCGATGTCGGCTCATCGCATCCTGGGGCGGAAGTAGGTCCCAAGGGTTGGGCTGTTCGCCCATTAAAGCGGTACGCGAGCTGGGTTCAGAACGTCGTGAGACAGTTCCGTCCCTATCTGTCGTGGGCGGTGGAAATTTGAGAGGAGCTGTCCTTAGTACGAAAGGACCGGGATGGACGTACCGCTGGTGCACCAGTTGTTCCGCCAGGAGCATGGCTGGGTAGCTACGTACGGACGGGATAAGCGCTGAAAGCATCTGAGCGTGAAGCCCCCCTCAAGATGAGATTTCCCAGTATGTAAGACCCCTTGAAGACAACTTGGTAGATAGGTTGGAGGGGGAAGTGCAGCAATGCTTGGAGCTGACCAATACTAATCGGTCGAGGGCTTATCCAAAATATATTTAAATGAGCTGCAAATATCGTTTCGTGTCTAGTTTTCTA
>NZ_JAVFHM010000112.1:0-1183 GCF_041954005.1 Priestia sp. BR_2
AGCTAACAATGCTCAAGCAAAATCTATGGAGAAATTGTCTTCTGGTCAGCGTATTAACAATGCGGCTGATGACGCAGCAGGTCTTGCAATCTCTGAGAAAATGCGTGGACAGATTCGTGGATTGGATCAAGCTTCTCGTAATGCACAAGATGGTATGTCTATGATTCAAACTGCAGAAGGGGCATTAAATGAAAGTACTGATATCTTGCAACGTATGCGTGAACTAGCAGTTCAATCATCCAATGACACAAACACAGATGACGATAGAAATGAAATTCAAAAAGAAATGAATCAATTAAAACAAGAAGTTACACGTATCTCAACAGACACCGAATTTAATACAAAAAAATTATTAAATGGTGATATGGGTAAGCAATTTACTCCTACTACAAGTGATTTAGTAACTAATGACTTACAGGCTGTCGGGGAAAATCTAGGCAACGGAACTTATACTCTTACTCTAACTGATGCTGGTACTGATACTTTCACTGTAGATAACAATTCATTAAATGCAGGATTTGACCAAGATTCTATATCCGTTGCCAGTGGTGCTCAGATTGATTATGGTTCCTACCGTTTAGAAGTATCTAACTATAATAGTGTCGGATCTACAGCAGACTTTAAATTAACAGGACCTGATGGTAAAGAAACAACATTAGCTGGTCAAGCTACTAATAGCGATCTAACAATTGGAGGCCTTAGCCTTAATCTTGATACTGATAATATTACTAAAGATGGCGTTATGAACTTTACTTTATCTTCAAATGGATTAGAGATTGATTTGACAGGTGCCTCAACTGTTAATACTTCACCTATTTCTGCCTACACAGGCGGCAAATTAAATATTGGGGGCTTTGAGTTTTCTTTAAAGACTAATCACGGTAGTGATGATGATACTTTGGTTGGAACTTTACAAGACAAATCAGTAAAATTGCAGATTGGAGCTAATCAAGATCAAAACACTAGCTTATCAATTAATGATATGAGTGCAACATCATTAGGTATTAATGATGTCGATGTGACTTCTCAAACCGGTGCTAATACCGCAATTGATACTATTAGTAAAGCAATTGTAAAGGTCTCTGGTGAGCGCTCTAAATTAGGTGCTTCACAAAACCGCTTAGACCACACAATTAATAATCTAAGCACATCATCAGAAAACTTGACAGCTGCGGAATCACGT
>NZ_JAVFHM010000113.1:0-1725 GCF_041954005.1 Priestia sp. BR_2
GGACCAGGTAAAATAACTAAAAAGACGCATGTAATTACAAACAAATAAAAGTTTTCCATTTTGTTATCGCCTCTCAATCAAAATAGTTCTGTACTTATAATTCTTACAGTGTATTATATGTTAATCGTTTTATTAATTGAAGATAAACACTGTAATTAAATAGAATGATTTGGAAAAGTTTACTTACAAAAAAAGAGGTACCCTTTTATTAAGAAAGGTACCCTAATTTTACAAATTAAATGTTACATGAATTTACTTAGTGACGGGTAGGACCGCACCTTTATATTTATCTTTAATAAAGTCTTGAATCTCTTTAGAGTGTAGTACATTCATTAACTTTTTTATCTTACCCGAATTTTCATCTCCTTTTCTAACTGCAACAATGTTAACATACGGAGATTTCGGCCCTTCTAAGATTAAAGCATCTTTAGTAGGCGTTAATCCAGAATCTAAAGCATAATTGGTATTAATAGCAAAAAGGTCAGCTTCATTATTCTCATATGCTTTAGGTAATAGTCCAGGGTCAATAGGAGATTTAAAGGTAATATTTTTCGGGTTTTTATTAATATCCTTAATAGACGCTGTCACTTTATTTACTCCCTTTTTAAAGGTAATTAATTTTTCTTTTTCTAATAGCATTAAGATTCTGCCTTGATCTGCAGCATTACTGCTAATTTGAATAGTAGCATTTTTCTTGATATCTGAAACTTTTTTATAGTTTTTAGAATAGATTCCAAATGGTTCAATATGAACAGCGCCAGCATTTACTAAGTTATAGCCTTTTTCTTTATTCTCACTTTCAAGATATGGTACATGCTGGAAATAATTCACATCGAGTTCCTTATCTGCCAGCGCTTTATTAGTCATCACGATATCCTGAAACACTTTAATTTTCATATCGTTTACTTGTTTTTTTAATAACGGCTTTGCTTTTTCTAATATCTCAGCATGCGGTACATTAGCAGCCCCAATTACGATCGTTTTATTGTCCTCTTCAGTTTTGTTTCCACAAGCAGCTAGAAGTAATATAAATAATGCTGCAAAAATTAAGCCTATTTTTTTCATTGTTGTTGATTCTTCCTTTGTAGTTAGTATAGTTTTTAAATTTTACTTTTTGAGGCATAGAGGGCATTTATACATTTTATTAGTTTTCTATTGTTTGATGAAAAAGACAAGAGAGCAAGAGAGAACCAAATAAAAATAAATGAGAGCCATTGCGTCAACGTAATGGAAGAACTATTCTCTTCTTTAACAACTTGATTAAATTCAGCCATAGCCCTTACCCTTCGTTCTTTTTATTCTCCTACAGGATTTTTGGGTCCGTTAAGGTTTAATTGATAAAAAGCTAAGTCAAGCCATCTATTGAATTTAAATCCGGCTTTTTCTATTGTGCCTGAATGAACAAAGCCAAAGTTTTTATGCATGGCAATGCTTCCTTCGTTTGTCGCGTCAATACCAGCAATTAATGTCATATACTCTCTTTCATTGGCAATGCCTATTAATTCTTTCATTAAAGATGTCCCGATTCCTTTTCCTCGATACCCCTGGTTTACATATACAGAATGTTCAATCGAATATTTGTAAGCAGGCCAAGCTCTAAAAGGCCCAAAGGTCGCAAATCCAACTACCTTGCCATCTTGCTCACATACTAATATTGGATAACCCTCTTCCACTTTTTCTTGATACCAAATTTCTCTGTTTTCAAGAGTTTGGGGTGTATAAGTG
>NZ_JAVFHM010000114.1:0-508 GCF_041954005.1 Priestia sp. BR_2
GACTTAAAGAACCGCCTGCGCGCGCTTTACGCCCAATAATTCCGGACAACGCTTGCCCCCTACGTATTACCGCGGCTGCTGGCACGTATTAGCCGGGGCTTTCTTCTCAAGTACCGTCACTCTCCTAGCAGTTACTCTAGAAGACGTTCTTCCTTGGCAACAGAGCTTTACGATCCGAAAACCTTCATCACTTCCGCGGCGTTGCTCCGTCAGGCTTTCGCCCATTTCGGAAGATTCCCTACTGCTGCCTCCCGTAGGAGTCTGGGCCGTGTCTCGGTACCAGTGTGGCCGTTCACCCTCTCAGGTCGTCTACGCCACGTACCCTTGGTGGGCCTGTACCCCACCAACTAGATCATCCGCCTCAAGCCCGTCATCCAGTGACAGATTGATCCCCGCTTCATTTATCCCCCATCCTGCACAAAGACTTATCCGATATTAGCTAACGTGTCCGCGAGTTAGCCCACTCATATCGGTAAGTTGCCTCCTCGTCTATATCCCATCCCCTGCC
>NZ_JAVFHM010000115.1:0-32320 GCF_041954005.1 Priestia sp. BR_2
CTTAGTACGAGAGGACCGGGATGGACGTACCGCTGGTGCACCAGTTGTTCCGCCAGGAGCATGGCTGGGTAGCTACGTACGGACGGGATAAGCGCTGAAAGCATCTAAGCGTGAAGCCCCCCTCAAGATGAGATTTCCCAATTAGTAAGACCCCTTGAAGACGACGAGGTAGATAGGTTGGAGGTGGAAGTGCAGCAATGCATGGAGCTGACCAATACTAATCGGTCGAGGGCTTATCCAAAAAATACCCCAAAAAGTGAAGCAAAGCTTTGAAGCAGATGCCGAATACTTTTCGGGGACCCCGATACCACATCGGGTGAATGCTACGGAGTCTAATGTGCTGCAAATATCGTTTCGTATCTAGTTTTCAGGTGATCAAACATCTGAACCGTTTGGTGGCGATGGCGGAAGGGTTCCACGCGTTCCCATACCGAACACGACCGTTAAGCCTTCCAGCGCCGATGGTACTTGGACCGAAGGGTCCCGGGAGAGTAGGACGTCGCCAAGCGAACAACCATAAAGGCCGTTATCGAGTAATCGATAGCGGTCTTTTTCCTATATGCAGATAATTTGGGGATGCTGCCCCTTGATACGCGATGGGTAAAACTCCAAGAAAGCGGACGGAGATGGTTACTAAGACGGGTATCGACAATGAAGCTGTACTTGACAGGGAGTTGTTTTTTTTCTTTAAACAACAGATTCAAAAATCAAAAAGGCGATCCTGCAGGGATCGTCTTTTTGATTTCATTTGGAACTAACAAAAGTATCATGAGAAATTGCCCTCGCTTGCAAGCAAACATCTTGTATCTTCATATACATCATGCACACTCTGTGTTCTCTCTGCGGACGGTGGCGATCCGTTCTTGGATTGCTGCTGCCCATGCGTACATCATTACTGATTGAACTTCATGTTCTATGCTTCAACCACGTTCCTCTGTCCATAAGGAAGCACCGTAAGTGTAACGCTGCTAGGTTTGCCATGTCGGATAAAACCGATGACAACCTGCTCGCCAGGCTTCATCGATGTGACATGATCTTCCAGCTCATCATAACTGCGAATGACCTGGCCAGCCGCACTCGTAATGATATCGCCTTCCTCTAAGACACCGTCTGCTGGCGTGTGGGCAAACACCTCAACGACTTTGACGCCCTCTATGCCGTCACGACGGTATGTATAATGATTCATGCCGATCCAGCTGGACCAGAAAGTAGATCGGATATCTTGGCCAGTCTCCAGCACGCTCTCCATATTCCGCATGAATCGGTATGTACCGAAGGCCATGTTATCCATCATCATATACTCCCGCTCATTGGACCATAATCCTGTATACTCGATGCGGACCAAGGTGCCTTCTGTATGTGGTTCAATGGTCCAAATGGTAAGCTCCTGGTCTTCTCCCTTGAGCGTGAGTTTGCAGTAAGGCGTAAGCTCCTCAATCGTGCCGCTATAGGATACGCCCCAGCCGTAATCAAGAGAGACTTGACCGCCGACCTTCAGATCGATCTCACAATGGCGAGTCTCCCATCGATTGCGTTCTTGCGGATCGGTCAAGGCTTTCCATACACGATCGGGTGTTGTACGGATGACAATCTCCCGCTTAACATGGTTAAAAATAGAGTCCATTCTTATGAGTCCTCCTCAAGATATTGTTTAAGTCTGCTTAACTTATTCTCCAGAATAGAGCCAAGCTCTTGTTGAAGCTCCGCATACCCCCGCTGAAAAGTCGGGGTGTTCAATCGGTAGTAGCAATACTTGCCTTCCCTTCGCTCTAGTAATAGCTCCTCTTCCAGCAAGATAGCAAGATGCTTTTTTACGGCGGGCTGTGAGATATGAAATGCCTTCACGATCTCCAGCTGAGGGAGTTCTTGATGAGCGACCATATTTAGGATTTTCCTTCGGATGGGATCGGAAATGGCGCGGTACATATCACTCATGGTTGGAATCCCCCATCTCTCCAAAATATAACCTTTTGGTTATATGAATGAGTTAATATAATTTTCCAACCTCTGAAAGTCAATACGAATTTTAAACGAAAAAGGGCTTTACACAACCAAGACACTAGTGTACTATTTAACTATAACACCGATACAAAAAGGAGTGGAACAAATAGATGAGCGGAAACGATTCAAATGAAATGGCAACAAATATAGAGAATGCTGCAACGGATTTAAAGAACGAATTACATGCTTCAGTTTCTACGGAGAGGAAGAATGCCAAGCAAGGTCCAGTCGTTCTGACCGTTGAACAGGTCACCAAGACGATTGGAAAGAAGAACATCGTCGACAAGCTATCCTTTGACATTCATCGAGGTGAAATCGTTGGTTTGCTTGGACCGAACGGCGCGGGCAAAACAACAACCATTCGAATGATTGTTGGGTTGATCGATATGAGCCAAGGCGATGTACTGGTAAAGGGACATAGCATCAAGAAGGACTTCGTTCAAGCCGTTCGTCATATCGGGGGCATCATCGAAAATCCGGAATTTTATCCGTACATGAGCGGTTATGACAACTTGAGACAGTATCAGCGAATGTCCGAGGGAGTGACGATCACAAGAATCATGGAGGTTGTCAAGCTTGTCGGGCTGCAGGACGCCATACACAAGAAGGTTCGTGCTTATTCCCTTGGTATGCGCCAACGATTAGGAATCGCGCAGGCTCTGCTCCACAATCCGTCCATCCTTATTCTCGATGAGCCGACGAACGGCCTGGATCCTGCCGGTATTCGCGAGATGCGGGATTATTTGAAACAAATCGCCAGAGATGAGGGGATTGCCATTCTCGTATCCAGCCATCTGCTGTCGGAGATGGAGCTGATGTGCAGCCGCGTGGTTGTCATCCAGGAAGGCAAGTTCGTCACTGAGCGCTCGATCGGGGGGACGGTCGCGAATGAAGAGTTAACGACGGTAAGTCTCCGCGTAAATGATACAGCCATGGCGGAACAAACGGTTCAACATCTCAAAGACATCATTCTGATCAACTCCTCAGTGGAGGAGGGGATGATTACCCTTCAACTTCACGAAGAGGATATACCCACGCTGATCCAGTTACTGTGCGATGCACGCGTACGGATTTACCGGGTGGAAGAAATGAAGTCGTCGCTTGAAGAAGAATTCTTGAAATGGACAGGAGGCAACCGCATTGCGTAGCTTTGGAAATCTCGTCTGGAACGAATGGCTCAAAATGTTTAAGAAACGCAGCTTCTTCTTGCCATATGCGCTTTTGGCTGGAATGGTGATCTTCACGGCGTTCTTGCTCTTTAAATTTTCCAATGGCGGCAGCACCGGCTATGAATTTGCCCAGATCGCTGTAACCACCAAGGGAATGGGGCAAGTGCTGACCCTGCTTGCCATTGTTGTGACGGCAGGAGCCGTAGCGAAGGAACACAGCATGGGAACGATCAAATTGCTGCTTATACGTGCACAGAGCCGCTCCAAAATTTTGGCATCGAAATATGTGGCCGTATTGATTTACATCTTAACACTGGTGGCCTTCATGTTTGCTGTAGCCGTGCTGACCGGCCAAATTACGTTCGGCATGGATGTCGGCTCCGTTACGCTTGGCGATGTGCTCATTGGAGCAGTGAACAACCTGGTGTATACGATCGTTTATGTAACGCTAACCTTTATGGTAGGCATTCTAACGAGATCCACCGGTCCTGCAATCGGTATCGGCATGTTCATGGTCATTATGGAAAGCATGGTGGTACAGCTGCTTGCGCGTTACTCCTGGTCTAAATACCTGCTGTTCCTGAATGTGGATCTTTCCCTGTACAGCGGTGGCGCAAGCTCCCCGGTACCAGGCATGAGCTTAACGTTCTCAATTATTGTGCTCGCTGTATATCTCCTCTTGTTTCTTGCGGCAGGCTTTGTTACGTTTAAAAAACGGGATGTCGCATAAGGAGCCTGAGTTCGAGGTAGAGCGGCGGAAAGGAGCAACCCGACAGTGAGTATCGAATTTGACAATAATCTGCCGATCTATTTACAGATCATGACGTATCTGAAGAAAGAAATCATCATCGGCAAACTTTTGCCCGGTGATAAAATCCCATCGGTTCGAGAATTAGCGAGTGAGCTTCAAATAAATCCAAACACGGTGCAGCGAACTTTTCAGGAATTGGAGCGTGAGGGTATTGTGGAGACGCGGCGGGGATTGGGCCGATACGTAACAAGCGAGGAATCGAAAATCATGGAAATCAAAAAAGAAATGGCCGGCGATCTGCTGGAACGGTTTATACGCGGCATGCAGGAGCTCGGCTTTAAAGATCAGGATATCATTACGATCGTGGAAGATGCTGTGAAGCAGCCATGATCCAAAAAGCGGAGGTGAGACCATGGTGGAAAATCTGTTACAGGTACGAAGCGTGACCAAAACGTATGCCGGTAAACGCAGAGCGCTGCATGATGTCAATCTGGATATCAGCGGAGGCAAAATCATCGGCTTGCTGGGTACCAACGGCAGCGGCAAGAGCACGCTGATGAAGATTGCGGCCGGTTTGATCCAGCCTACGGCAGGTGCCGTTTACGTGAACGGCAAACCCGTGGGGCTGGAGACCAAAGCCAGCGTGTCCTTCATGCCGGACCGGCCGATGACAGAATCCTGGATGAAGGTCTCGGATGCGGTGGCGTACTTCAAGGATTTTTATGAGGATTTTAATGTAGAGAAGGCAAACAGAATGCTGGACTTCATGAATTTAAAGACCAATGATCGCATCAGCTCCCTGTCCAAAGGGATGAATGAGCGCCTGCAGTTAACGCTCGCCTTGTCCCGCGAAGCGAAGCTGTATATGCTGGATGAACCCATCGGCGGGGTGGATCCCGTAGCCCGTGGAAAAATTTTGGATGCCATCGTTGAATTCTACAACGAGGACAGCAGCATCATAGTTTCGACTCATCTTGTCCGGGACATCGAACGGATATTTGATGAAGTGATCTTCATTCGTAACGGCGAGGTTGCCATGCATGATGAAGTGGAGAACATCCGCCTAAAACACGGAAAAAGCATAGATGAGATGTTTAAAGAGGTGTATGCGGAATGATGAGACTGCTGAAATACGACTGGAAGAGAAACTCGACCACGCTGCTCGGCGCTTTTGCGATTCTTCTTATCGTGCAGATCGCGATTACGGTGACAGGTTCGATAAGAGATTGGGAGCTAGGATTGAGTTTCGGTTTAAGCATGCTGGCTTATGGCTCTGTGAGTGTTTTGCTCCTTGTGGTCACTGGCAAGAACTTCGGCTATAACATCAAGGCATATCACCGGCGTCTGCTCCCCGTCCGTTCCGTCTGGAGCGTGATTTCCTCCCTCATTCTGGCGTGCGCGAGTTTACTGGCGCTGTGCCTACTGATGGCACTGCATTTGTGGTACTACTGGAACGTTGCCGGCATCCCATGGGAAATGATCCGTTTTTCCGATTATCCTGTTATGTATTATGTAGGTCTCGCCCTGTTGACGGCATGGAAATTCATCTTCCTGATGATTACGATATTTTTTGCCATTGCCGTGGCCAACAGCATCACGAAGAAAGGCAGCGTATGGATCGGCATTCTGGTGTTCTTTGTATTGCATAATGTCCTGTCCTGGATCAGCCAGCTGTTCTTCGGAGAAGAGGCAGCATGGGTTGGCCCGATGGCGACCATTTCCTTCGAGAATGAGGCTGATTTCACCGTATCTGCCGCGCAGTATACGTTAGCATGGGGCGCATTTGCTTTTGAGGTCATTGTGGCGGCCTTGATCCTATATGCCACGGTGTATCTCGTTGATCGGAAGGTTGAGGTTTAACTTAAGGAATATGAGGATTTAATACTATAAACGGACCAAAGAAACTGCCTATCCAAGGCAGTTTCTTTGGTATGAATCGAGAAGGAAAACCGCTAGGAACACAGAACTAGAACCTTAGCAGTATGCCGCTATCAATCCATGGACTCCAATTTATAGGCAAGAGATAGCGGATAAAATTCGAAATATGATTTAAACATTATAACGTTATATTCACGTTCAGGATGTTCTGTGCTATGCTATAACCATGGTATTAAGATAAAGCAATGCAAATCGGCAGGTACTGAAGAGGATTTAAGGCTGGTCCGGCAAGGCTGAAGGGGTGAAACGATGAAGATTTTGGAACAGCGTTTTGTTTTGCGCAACGTACAGACGGTGGATGATGAGAAGCCTTTTGACATTGTCATGGAGAACGGGTTCATTACCGAAATAACGGATGCGAATACGGCATCGGGTGACAACGGTTTTGACGGTACGGGATTATATGTGTCCAGCGGTTGGATCGATATGCACGTCCATGCGGTCGCCAAGCTGGAGCCCTACGGCGATGCCATCGACGAGATCGGCGTTCAGCAAGGCGTCGCCACCATTATCGATGCAGGAAGCTGCGGCGCGGATACGATTGGAGAATTGGCAGCCGAGGTTGCCAGGGCCAAGACAAACGTGTTTGCTTTTTTGAATATTTCCCATATTGGACTTCAGCGGATCGACGAGCTTTCCAGTTTGGAATGGATCGATCCCGAGAAGGCAGCAAAAGCGGTATTGACGTATCCTGACCTGATCATCGGGCTCAAGGCAAGAATCAGCAAAAGCGTAGTGAAGGACAATGGCGTAGAGCCGCTTCGACTCGCAAGGAAACTGTCCGGGAAAACGGCCCTGCCGCTGATGGTTCATATCGGATCAGGGCCTCCTGTGATTGAGGAAGTGCTGGAGCTGCTTCAGAAGGACGACATAATCACTCATTATTTGAACGGGAAAGCCAACAATTTATTCGATTCGGGCGGAAAGCCGATTCCTGCCCTGACCGAAGCGATTGCCCGCGGCGTTCATCTGGATGTCGGCCATGGTACGGCGAGCTTCTCGTTCCTGGTGGCGGAGTATGCAAAAGCCCAAGGGATTAAGCCGGATACGATCAGCACCGATATTTATCGCGGCAATCGCATCCATGGTCCGGTGTACAGCCTGGCCAATGTCATGAGTAAGTTTCTGTATCTAGGATACGGCTTGCAGGAAGTGGTCGCTGCGGTAACGGACCATGCAGCCGCATGGCTGGGCCGTCCGGAGCTGGGCCGAATTCAAGTCGGCGACGCTGCCCACCTTACCCTGTTCGCGGTGCGGCAGGGACCGATGAGTTTGACCGATTCCGAAGGGGAGACCCGAATCGCTGACCGATATATCGAAGCCAAAGGAGTGGTAGTCAATGGATCATTCATTACATGCTAAATACGGGTTGAAACGCGTGGTGAACGCCAGCGGGCGCATGAGCATTCTTGGTGTGTCGGCACCGACGGATACCGTCATGGAAGCCATGCGGATCGGTGGACAGAGTTACGTGGAAATCGCGGATCTGGTAGATAAAGCAGGCGATTACATGGCGCGCATTCTCGGCTCCGAAGCGGCGGTTGTCGTCAATTCGGCTTCCAGCGGCATCGCTCTATCCGTGGCTGGAATCGTCACCGAGGGCAATCGCCGGCGCAGTGACCGACTGCATCAGGAGCCGATTGCGAAGAACGAGATCATCCTGTTTAAGGGGCATAATGTGCAGTATGGAGCTCCCGTCGAAACGATGGTTTATCTCGGAGGCGGCAAGGTCGTAGAGGTAGGGTACGCCAACGAAGGGCGTAAGGAGCATATCGCAGAGGCGATAAATGAACGGACCGCTGCCATTTTATACGTGAAGTCCCATCACTGCGTGCAGAAAAACATGATTTCGGTGGAAGAAGCGGCAGAAGTGGCCCAGGCACATGGAATACCGCTGATCGTGGATGCCGCTGCCGAGGAGGATATCCAGAAGTATGTGAAGTACGGAGATCTGGCTATTTACAGCGGTTCTAAGGCAATCGAAGGTCCGACCTCCGGTATAGTAGGCGGCAAGCGCCAATACGTGGAGTGGGTGAAGGCGCAGCTGCATGGCATTGGGCGGAGCATGAAGGTCGGCAAGGAAACGACGTTTGGATTGCTTCAGGCGCTGGATGAGTATATGGTGAAGGAAGATAAGAGCGAGTTGGAGAAGGCGGCACTGGAGGAAATGAAGTCCTTATCGAAATTGCCGGGCATTGAGGTTACGATCGTGCAGGACGAAGCGGGAAGAGCGATCTTCCGGGGACGCGTGAAGGTCAATGAGGAGGCGGCAGGGGTAAGCGCCAAATCCATGAACGATCAGCTGCGCGAAGGCGACATTGCGGTGTATACCCGGGATTACGGCGTACGCCAGGGGTATTTTGATATCGATCCTCGCTCGCTTTCCGGCGATGATTTGCAAGTCATTATAACGAGAATACAGCAGATTGCAGGGGGAAACTAAGATGGCAAACATGGAGAAACGTCTTTACAGAAACCGCGCGGCATTAAACGTTCTTGCAGGCAGCATTCAGAATGCGAAGGAAATATTCGAAGCTTCGGAAGGGCATGTGCTGGTCGGCGTATTGTCGAAAAATTACCCGAATGCGCAGGAAGCCGTCATCGCGATGAAGGAGTACGGGGCCGTCATCGAGGATGCGGTATCCATCGGCTTGGGCGCCGGCGATAACCGTCAAGCGGCGGTGGTCGCGGAGATCGTGAAGAGCTACCCGGGCACGCATATCAATCAGGTGTTTCCGGCGGTCGGTGCAACCCGTGCCAACCTGGGCGGCGAAGAAAGCTGGATCAACAGCCTCGTGTCCCCTTCGGGACAAGTGGGCTACGTGAACATATCTACCGGACCGGTGAGCGCTGCCGGATCGGACAAAGCCGTCGTCCCCGTAAAATCGGCAATCGCGCTTGTACGCGATATGGGCGGCAACGCACTGAAGTATTTCCCGATGCAGGGCTTGAAGCTGGAAGAGGAGTATCGTGCGGTAGCGAAGGCATGCGCGGAGGAAGGATTCGCGTTAGAGCCGACGGGCGGAATCGATAAAGAGAATTTTGAAGCCATCGTCCGCATCGCGTTCGAGGCAGGAGTACAGCAGGTCATCCCTCACGTATACTCCTCGATCATCGACTCGGCCAGCGGGGATACGATCATTAGCGACGTGCAAGAGCTGCACCTTAAGTTAAAAGCGCTGGTTGATCAATATGCCTAAGACGATCGCTGCATTTGGCGAAGTGATGATGCGTCTTCAAGTACCAGGGTATGCTTCCTTGGCACAAGCGAGCCACCTGAACTATTCCTTTTCCGGGACGGGCGTCAACATCGCGTCGGCCGTGGCAAGGTTTGGCCATGACGGCTACCTCGTCAGCACGCTTCCGGACAACCCGCTTGGCGAAGCGGCGATCTCATATCTGCGCAAGCTTGGGATCGGCACATCGCTCATTAGCCGCGGGGGCAAATATGTCGGCATGTACTTTCTGGAGAATGGGTTTGGCGTTAGACCCGGTCGCGTGACCTATACGGATCGCCTTGGCAGCAGCTTTAATACGGCGGAGGATGACATGTACGATTTCGATGCGATTGCCGAAAAGATCGACATGATCCATTTTTGCGGCATCACCCTTTCCATGAACGACACCGTGCGGGGCCAGATGAAGGTCTTGGCTCGCAAGGTCAAGCAAAGCGGCGGAACGGTTGTGTTCGACTGCAACTACCGTCCTTCCTTATGGGGCGCGGACCGCTACGATTTCGCCAAGCCGCACTACGAGGAAATGCTGTCTTTGGCGGATATCGTCTTCATGAACGAGAAGGATGCCATCCATATCCTTGGCATGGAAACCACCCGGGAGGATCGGCACGAACAGCTGCAGGAGTTGATTCCGAAGGTGGCGGCGAAGTATAATATTACGGTTGCGTCGGGTACCCACCGCAAGATCAACGGGGACAATACCCATTCCCTGCAAGGCTATCTTTACACGGATGGAGCGTTTCATTTTTCCCAAACGTTGACGTTCTCCGTTCATGACCGCATCGGGGCGGGCGATGCCTATGCCAGCGGTGTGATTCATGGGATCTCGGAGGGATATGAGCCGGGCCGGACGGTTGATTTTGCCGCAGCGGCGGCGATGCTTGCCCATACCGTAACGGGAGATACGCCGACGGCAAACGAACGCGAAGTGCTTCAGGCGATGAGTCATCATATGTCTGACGTGGAAAGGTAGGAGGAAGCATGTCGATCACGCGGAAGAACGGTCCATTATACTTGCAAATCAAGAAGATCATTAAAGATCGGATTCTGCATGGGGTATATCCACTTGGTTCCCATATTCCTTCCGAGCCGCAGCTCGAACAGGAATTTAACGTCAGCAAAATGACGGTTCGCAATGCGATCCAGGAATTGTACCAGGAAGGGTATGTAGAGAAGCGGAGCGGTGTGGGAACGATCGTGACCCGGAACACGTCCTTTTCCAAGCTGTCCAAGGGGAAGCTGTTTACCGAGATTTTGGTTGAAGAGGGCCACCAGATCCGGAAGCGCCATCTGAAGACGGAATGGGTGCACAATGAACCGGATAGCGAATTGTTCCTGAAATTCGGTGAGCGGTGCCTGCTGATCGAGCGGCTGTATTTGCTGGACGGGAGCCCGTTTATCTACTACACCCATTACGTATCGTCCCTGGTGGACATGGGGGAGGAGTTCGATTCAAGCGAACTGCCGTCCTTGTATGAACGTATCGAGGAGAGTCAAATCACGCTGGAGAATTTCCGGGACCGTTTCCTGGCGACCGTGGCTAATGAGGAGATTGCCTCGCTGCTGGAAGTGAGCGCCGGGACCCCGTTACTGAAGCGGTTGAGATCCTCCTACGACCAGACGGGCAGCATCATTGAATACAGCATCGGGTATTACAATACGGAGCTGCAGCATTATTTGATCAGTTATGATGCTTAAGATACAGAAAACGACAGGAAGAAGTGGCCAAGAGACCGGTTTTAATCCGGAACGTTGGCTGCTTCTTTTTTTATTCCTTCGGTTGAATTGTTCTTCGGAAAAGGGCTATAAGCGATCGAAGAAGTGGGTACAATAAGAATACAGGCATAGCGCGAACATTTGAGAAGTACCCTCTTGGCAAAATGAAAAAATGTGCTATAATGAGATCAAAGTCAAAGAAAGTCAAAGTCAACGAGAGGGTTCGCTGATTTTGATTATGGTTAATCAACGTATAAGCAAGGCTCTGTGCGGACGTGTAAGATCACTATCCGTCTTAACGTTTCAAACAGTGGAGGATGAACAGACCATGCGTAATATCTCTGATATTATCGAACAATACCTGAAGAGCATTTTGCAGGAAAGTCCGGAAGGAACCGTCGAAATTCAACGCAACGATTTGGCGGAGCAATTTTCTTGCGTTCCTTCCCAGATCAATTACGTGATCAGCACACGGTTCACGCTGGAGAAGGGCTTTCTTGTCGAGAGCAAGCGCGGCGGGGGCGGATACATCCGCATCCAGCGTATCGAGCTTCCCCAGCATACTGCACTCCAGCAGCACCTTCATCATACCATCGGCAGCATGATTGACCAGACGGTAGCGGAAGGCTTGATCTACCAGCTGGAGGAATCCCGGTTTTTGACGAAGCGGGAGGCCAGCCTGATGCGGGCCGCCGTTTCAAGGGAATGCCTGAATGTGAAGCTTCCTTATCGGGATGAGCTGCGCGCAAGGATTATGAAGGCGATGCTGATTTCTTTATTAGGTAAGTGAGTCTGTGTAAGGAGGCATCGGAGTATGTTATGCCAAGAATGCGGTAAACGGCCGGCGACACTTCATTTCACCAAAATTGTGAACGGGGAGAAAACGGAGTTTCACTTTTGTGAAACTTGTGCCCGCGAAAAAGGGGAATTGATCCCCGGTACGTCGAATGGTTTTTCTATACACAGTTTGCTGTCAGGCCTGCTGGATCTGGATCCTTCAGGCAAGGGCCAGACCCCCGGTGCGAAAACGGCCCAGACGCTGCAATGCGAGGAATGCGGCATGACGTATTCCCAGTTCAGCAAGCTTGGCCGGTTCGGCTGCAGCGCGTGTTATAAATATTTCTCGGATCGATTGGATCCGTTGTTCAAGCGAGTCCATGGGGGAACTTCCCATGTGGGCAAAGTGCCGAAGCGTACCGGCGGCCGGATTCAGATCAAACGCCGGATCGATGAGCTTAAAAAGGAGCTTCAAATGAGGATCCTGCAGGAGGAATTTGAAGCGGCTGCCGAGATCCGGGACCAAATCCGCGAGCTGGAGCGTAACATTGCTCAGGGATAAGATCGTTACATTTTGCACTTTAGTAGGAGGAATGCGTGATGTCTAATCTCCGGTTTACCGATTCGGCGCTGAGCGAGTGGATGCGCGGGAACGGTCAGGATTCCGACATTGTCATCAGCACCCGCGTGAGGGTGGCGCGCAACCTGCAGCATCTTCCTTTCCCGCTGCTCGCAACGGATCAGCAGTCGGGAGAAGTGCTAGAGCGCCTGACCCATGTGTTAA
Source organism: Priestia sp. BR_2 (assembly GCF_041954005.1). Taxonomy (NCBI): domain Bacteria; kingdom Bacillati; phylum Bacillota; class Bacilli; order Caryophanales; family Bacillaceae; genus Priestia; species Priestia sp. BR_2. The sequence goes on from NZ_JAVFHM010000115.1 coordinate 12,373, forward strand.
AGGATAAGGAGGATTTGCAGGATTTCGGGCATTTGCATGTAATTAAATTAAGTGAGATTGATGAGCTGGATAAGAAGGTTCTCGTCGAGAAGCATCTGATCAGTCCCAATCTGGCTAATGAATCCCGGAACGGTGCCGTCATCCTTACCGAAGATGAATCCGTCAGCATTATGATCAATGAAGAGGATCACCTGCGCATACAGTGTCTGTATCCCGGATTTCAGGTTCGGGAGGCATGGAGCCGCGCGACGGCGCTGGATGATATTTTCGAATCCGAGATCGATTATGCTTTTGATGACAAAAGGGGTTACCTAACGAGCTGTCCGACCAATGTCGGCACCGGCCTTCGCGCTTCGGTCATGATGCATCTGCCCGCGCTCGTCATGACGCAGCAGATCAATCGGATTCTCTCGGCCGTATCGCAGGTAGGCTTGACCGTTAGAGGAATTTACGGCGAGGGCAGCGAAGCTTTAGGCAACCTGTTTCAAATCTCGAATCAGATTACGCTCGGGCAAACCGAGTCGGAGATCATCGAGAATCTTCACAGCGTGGCCCTGCAGATCATCGAGCACGAGAAGAATGCCAGGGCGCGGCTCCTCAGTGAATCCAAGCTCCGTATCACGGACCGGGTCATGCGTTCATACGGCATCCTGTCCTATGCAGCGGTCATGGATTCCAAGGAAGCGGCTCAGCGCTTGTCCGATGTTCGGCTAGGCGTGGATCTCGGCCTGCTGGAAGGGCCGGAAATTCCGGTCATGAACGAGCTGAACGTGAAGACGCAGCCGGGATTTCTCCAGAAGACCTATGGAGAGGGCATGAATCCTTCCGAACGCGATATGTACAGGGCTAAGCTCATTCGCGAGACATTGGGCAACCGTTAAGAAGTCGTTAGTTATTATTTCTCGGTTTACAGTTGGATGACGGTATAAACGTCTTAGCCGGCGATACACCGAAATCCGCGAGGTTCAATATATTAATTGAAACGTGGAGGTGCAATACTATGATGTTTGGCAGATTTACGGAACGCGCACAAAAGGTGCTTGCATTGGCTCAGGAAGAAGCGGTACGCCTGGGTCACAACAATATCGGCACAGAACATATCCTGCTTGGACTTATTCGTGAGGGAGACGGCATTGCAGCCAAAGCGCTGATCGGACTTGGACTTGGTCTTGAGAAAATCCAGGACGAAGTGGAGACATTAATCGGACGCGGACAGGAGCAGCCAACCAACATTGCTTACACGCCTAGAGCGAAAAAAGTGATTGAGCTCTCCATGGACGAAGCCCGTAAGCTTGGCCATACGTATGTGGGAACCGAGCATATTCTGCTGGGGTTGATTCGCGAGGGCGAAGGGGTTGCGGCACGCGTGCTGAACAACCTGGGCATCAGCCTGAACAAAGCCCGTCAACAGGTGCTGCAGCTGCTGGGCAGCAGCGAAGCGGTGTCTAGCCATCATGGCACGCCGCAGAACGTGAGCACGCCTACATTGGACAGTCTCGCTCGGGATCTGACCGCCATTGCCAAGGAAGGCAATCTGGATCCGGTCATTGGCCGCAGCAAAGAAATCGAGCGCGTGATTCAGGTGCTTAGCCGCCGGACCAAGAACAACCCGGTACTGATCGGTGAACCGGGAGTAGGTAAGACGGCGATCGCGGAAGGCTTGGCACAGCGCATCATTAACAATGAAATTCCGGAGACGCTGCGCGACAAACGCGTGATGACGCTGGATATGGGCTCAGTCGTAGCGGGTACGAAATACCGCGGCGAGTTTGAGGACCGCCTGAAAAAAATCATGGATGAGATTCGTCAAGCCGGCAACATCATTCTGTTCATCGATGAGCTGCATACCTTGATCGGCGCAGGCGGAGCAGAAGGAGCCATTGACGCTTCCAACATCCTTAAGCCTTCATTGGCGCGCGGAGAGCTTCAGTGCATCGGGGCTACCACGCTGGACGAATACCGCAAATACATTGAAAAAGACGCTGCACTTGAGCGCCGCTTCCAGCCGATCACGGTGGATCAACCGTCGCCGGAGGAAGCCATTCAGATCCTGTACGGTCTGCGTGACCGTTACGAAGCGCATCACCGTGTGAAAATTACCGACGAAGCGATTGAACAGGCCGTGAAATTGTCCGACCGCTACATTACGGACCGCTTCCTGCCGGATAAAGCGATTGACCTGATTGACGAGGCCGGTTCGAAAGTTCGTCTTCATACGTATACCATACCGCCAAATCTGAAAGATCAGGAAGCGCATCTGGAGGACATCCGCAAGGAGAAAGACGCGGCCGTCCAAAGCCAGGAATTCGAGAAAGCGGCAGCGCTGCGCGATACGGAGCAGAAGCTTCGCGAGGAGCTCGAAGTCACGAAGAACCAATGGAAAGAAAAACAAGGACGTACCGATTCCGAGGTAACGCCGGAGGACATCGCCGACGTTGTCGCCAACTGGACCGGTATTCCCGTCAATAAACTGAAGGAAGAAGAGACCGAGCGTCTTCTGAATCTGGAAGAAATCCTTCACAGCCGCGTAATCGGCCAAGAGGAAGCCGTCAAGGCCGTAAGCCGTGCGGTTCGCCGGGCACGCGCAGGACTGAAGGATCCGAAGCGCCCAATGGGCTCCTTCATCTTCCTGGGTCCTACCGGGGTAGGTAAAACCGAGCTGGCACGAGCTCTTGCCGAGGCCATGTTCGGAGATGAGAATGCGGTCGTGCGAATCGACATGTCCGAGTACATGGAGAAGCATTCCACGTCGCGTCTCGTCGGAGCGCCTCCGGGATATGTCGGCTACGAGGAAGGCGGTCAGCTGACCGAGAAAGTGCGCCGCAAGCCGTATTCCGTTGTCCTCCTCGATGAAATCGAGAAGGCGCACCCTGAAGTATTCAATATCCTGCTTCAAGTGCTGGAAGACGGACGCCTGACCGATTCGAAGGGCCGCGTGGTGGATTTCCGGAATACCCTGATCATCCTGACTTCCAACGTCGGAGCGGAAGCGATCAAGAAGAACTCCACGCTTGGATTTACCGCCGTGACGGATGCAGGCCGCGATTATAACAACATGAAAGGCAAAGTGATGGATGAGCTCAAGAAGAGCTTCCGTCCGGAGTTCTTGAACCGGATCGACGAGATCATCGTGTTCCACTCTCTGGAAGAGAAACACATTGCCGAAATCGTGACGCTGATGTCCGACGAGCTGCGTAAACGCCTGAAAGAATTCGAGGTGCATTTCGAACTCACGGACAAGGCGAAGGCCTTCATAGCGAAGGAAGGATACGATCCGGCCTTCGGTGCCCGTCCGCTGCGCCGGGCTATCCAGAAGCACATCGAGGATCGCCTTTCCGAGGAGCTGCTGAAAGGCAATGTGGCCAAGGGCGACTCGCTTGTCATCGATGAAGCGAACGGCGAACTGGTTGTGAACAAGAGTGAAGGTGTAACGGCCGCATCGGCCGAAACGGAATAAGATAAATAACATCACCCCGCTGGAGTCAAATCCGGCGGGGTTTTTGATTTAAATGTTAACGGAAGATGAAGGCTTTGTATGGGGCAGATACATGGATGCTTAGAGGTTATATGGATGAATGGCATATTACGAAAACAGATCCCTCATGTATCAACCCAGCGGAGAGGAAGGAATCGTTCTGAAGAAGCGACAGCGGTCGCCTTTAAATTGATTTCGATTCCAGTTCCCTGGTTTTAACAGCGATCGCAAGAACGATCCGGCAGCGAAGCGAACGCGGTTTTTCAGCAGCAATTAACGCATGTTCACCCCCTGCTCCTTCAAATTTGAAACAAATCCATTTCATCCCGCGTAAAGTTTCCAATTAACCTTTACGTTGAATTATAAGAAATGGTAAACTTTGAGTAATGCCTGATTTTGCAGGGTTTTACGGAATCCGACAAATGATGCGCGACATAAAGGAGACTCACATGGCAAAAACTAAGACGAAATTTTTCTGTACCGAATGCGGGTATGAAGCGCCCAAATGGTTCGGAAAATGTCCGGGCTGCCAATCATGGAATTCCATGGTAGAGGAGACCGAGACGGTAATCAAGACCCAGGGGATGAATTCCCCTCTTTTTCATAGTAAAGAAAAACCCCTTTCGATCATAAATATAGAAAGCGGTAAAGAACCCAGAATCCAGACGGGCATTGCGGAATTGAACCGGGTGCTCGGGGGCGGGCTGGTCCCGGGCTCGCTCGTGCTAGTCGGCGGCGATCCCGGCATCGGGAAATCCACGCTCCTGCTTCAAGCCTCCAACCGACTGGCCCAGAACGGCATTCGCGTTCTGTACATTTCCGGTGAGGAATCCGTGCGCCAGACCAAACTGCGCGCTGACCGGCTCGGGGCGCTGTCCCCGGAGCTGTTTGTCCTCTGCGAAACCAATCTGGAATCGATCGAGGAAGCCATTGAGAACGTACAGCCTGGCTTCGTTGTCATCGACTCCATTCAGACGGTGTACTTGCCTGAGGTAACCAGCGCGCCGGGCAGCGTATCCCAGGTTCGGGAATGCACGGCCCGCTTTATGCGGCTGGCGAAGGTGAAAGGCATCGCGACCGTCCTTGTCGGACATGTGACAAAAGAAGGCGCCATTGCAGGTCCAAGGATGCTGGAGCACATGGTGGATTGTGTGCTTTATTTTGAAGGAGAGCGTCATCATACTTACCGCTTGCTTCGCGCGGTGAAGAATCGTTTCGGTTCGACGAATGAGATTGGCATTTTTGAGATGGGTGAGGATGGGCTTCGGGAAGTCGGGAATCCATCGGAGCTCTTTTTATCCGAACGGCCTTTGGGCGTAGCGGGTTCGACCGTAGTTGCAAGCATGGAGGGTACGCGCCCGGTTCTGGTAGAGCTGCAGGCGCTCATCTCCACGACGCACTTCCCGTCACCGCGCCGGATGGGCACAGGGGTGGACCATCACCGAATGAACCTGATCATTGCCGTGCTGGAGAAACGGATGGGGATGTACCTGCAAACCCAAGACGCCTACCTGAACGTAGCGGGCGGCGTGAAGCTCGATGAACCTGCGGTGGATCTGGCCATTGCGGTCAGCATCGCATCCAGCTTCCGCGACATACCGACCAAGCCGTACGACGTTATTTTTGGCGAGGTGGGGCTGACCGGCGAGGTTCGCGCCGTTTCAAGAGCGGAGCAGAGGGTAAGAGAAGCCGAGAAGCTGGGTTTTAAGCGCGTTCTCATGCCGGAGAAGAGTTTGAAGGGATGGAAGCATCCGAAAGGAATACAAATTATCGGAGTCAACACCGTTGCAGATGCATTAGCGGTTGCGTTAGATTAGGGGGCATACGAAGGTGAAAGAAACGAGCCAACTGGACAAAATGAATGATTTGCTGAAGCTGGTAGCACCGGGAACGCCGTTTCGCGACGGACTGGAGAACGTGCTGCGGGCGAAGACGGGCGCCCTGATCGTTGTAGGCTACAGCCCGGAGGTAATGGAAGTTGTCGACGGCGGCTTCTCCATTAACTGCGATTTTTCGCCAAACTATTTATACGAGCTCGCTAAGATGGACGGCGCCATCATCTTGAGTGAAGACTTAAAACGAATCTTATATGCAAATACCCAGCTGATCCCGGATTCCTCGATCTCTTCCATCGAGACAGGGATACGGCACAGAACGGCGGAGCGGGTGGCGAAGCAGACCGGCAAGCTGGTGGTGTCCATCTCGCAGCGCCGCAACATTATTACGCTGTACCAAGGCTCGCTGCGGTATGCATTGAAGGAAATCGGCGTCATCTTAACCAAGGCGAATCAGGCCATACAGACGCTGGAGCGATACCGCGTGGTGCTTAACCAATCGCTGACCAACCTCTCGGCATCCGAATTCGAAGAGCTGGTCACCATCCCGGAAGTCGTGAACGTCATACAGCGGGTCGAGATGGTGCTCCGCATCAAGAAGGAGATCAAGCGCTATATCAACGAGCTCGGCAACGAAGGCCGACTGATCAGCATGCAGATGGATGAGCTTGTGAGCAATATGGAGGAGGAGGCTTGGCTGCTGTATGCAGACTATGCCCGGGAGTACAGCGAGGAGAAGATCCGAGAGATCATTCTCGCGCTCAAGCGTTCAACGGATGAGGAGCTGCTGGACATTCACCATATCGTACGGCTTCTTGGATACCCGGCTTCCGCCGCTGCTTCGGAGGAAGAAATACTGCCGCGCGGTTACCGGATTTTGAACAAAATCCCGCGCCTTCCGAATGTGATCATCCGCAACCTGGTGGACCAGTTCCATGACTTATCCAGCATTATGACCGCTTCCATCCATGAGCTGGATGAAGTAGACGGGATCGGCGAGGTTCGGGCGCGCACCATCAAAGAAGGCTTGAAACGCTTGCAGGAACAAGTATTCATTGACAGACAAATCTAAAAGCCCTACAATCGATGTTCGAACGTACATGAACGAGGTGAATATAAAAATGACGAAATCAATTCCGAACATGTTTACTTTAGGTAATCTGTTTCTCGGAATGATTGGTATCATCTTGGCGACGGAAGGTCGAACGAGTATGGCTGCCATTATGATTATCATTGCCATGCTCCTTGACGGACTGGATGGTCGGGTAGCTCGGGCCTTGAATGCCCAAAGCGAATTCGGCAAGGAACTTGACTCCTTGTCCGATGTGATTTCATTTGGCGTAGCACCGGCACTTATTATGTATACCGTAGCGTTTACGGATATTAATACCGCATTGGCTTGGACGGTGACCGCCATATTTCCGATGTGCGGCGCACTGCGGCTTGCAAGATTCAATGTTCGTCCGGGCATCCCGGGATATTTTATCGGCCTGCCGATCCCCGCAGCGGGAGGCGTGCTCGCCACCCTGGCGTTGTTCCATGAAGAGATTACAGCACCTTATATGATTTTTGCCGTACTATTGCTTTCTTACCTCATGGTTAGCTCAGTCAAGTACCCGAATTTCAAAAAGATCGGCATTCCGAAAACAGCGATTAAATTTACGCCTTTGGTCATCATTGGCGCCGTGATGGTAGCCGTGTTCTTTCCGGAGCAGACCTCCATGCTGATCTTCGTGCCTTTGGTGTTGTATGCTGGTTACGGCTTGAAGCAGAATTTCCGCAGGCTTAACCGTAAAAACCGTCGCAAAAAAGATGACCGCAATTCCGATGAAGCCTATCAGTCTTCGGACCGGTAAACGGATGCAAGGACATATATCCAAATAAAAAGCATTTATTTCCCTGCGAGGAGCAGCGAGATAAATGCTTTTTTTGTATGCATGGAGCACCTTGCCGTTAAGGTCCGTTTCGGTATGTAAGCGGCTTTTACGACAGGTTGAAGAGACCCAATGTGGAGCATTTCTGCGACTCCTTGACAACAACCTCATCCAGTTGAATGTCCAGAAGATTCGCAAGGGCAGACATATAAAATAGGTTGCGGCCAAGCTCGGTGCTTACCGCTTCGCGGCAATTCTCGCACAGATGGCCTTCGACGTGCGTGCCTGCCAATTCCCGGGCTGATTCGAGATCAGCGCCGATATCGAAGGTTTGCTTCGTGGCGTGGAGCTCGATGCATCCGCATTCTGTGATGGCCTTGGTGACGGCCCGGTTGACTGAAGCATTGCTTTGACCATTTTTAGACAGAACATCCAAGAGACTGCGGTGACGGAGCAACAATTCGGAAACTTGGTCCTGAAAAGCCTGTAAACTAGGAGCGCTCATTTATACATCCACCTCGATATTATGAATTGAGTTCATTATATTCCACTACTTCAGCCGATTTCAACCAGTTTCAGGCGTGTAAAGGCGGTCAATTCCAGTTGTGAGGTCGATGTCAGTACACGTCAAAGCCTGATGGGTGTAGGTAAAAACAGGCAGGTCATCCCATCCGGAAACTTTATAAGAAAAACTTCAATCGGCACGATTACGACTTTGTAAATTGGACCATACTGGAAATAGAAGCCAAGATTATCAGGTATAAAAAGGAGGTGTGCGGAAGCTCATGTTAAAAAAAGCTATCTTAGCATTTACGGTATTATGCGGAGCATGGGGCGGGTATACGTTATATCATACAATGGAACGGTCTTTCTCAGGGCTCTCGCCTATGTTTGGACAAGGAATATTTGCAGCGGGAAGCGGGGCCTTCGCGGTGCTTGGAGGATTGTTGTTTGGCATGATCGGCGTGCTGTCGGCGGATCGGGTAACGAGATGGCTGCACAGCCTGATCTCTTCGTTCTCCCGGATCCCGATGAATGAGCTGGCCGCGGGAACGGCGGGATTGTTGAGCGGTTTGCTGCTGTCTTTATTGCTCTCACCGGGGCTATCCTTGCTCGGACAAGCAGGGCAGCTGCTGCAGGTCGGCATCACCCTGCTCGGCGGCTACATCGGTTTACGCATTGGATTGGAGAAGAAGGATGAACTGGCTTCCCTATGGATGTCGGGGAAGTGGAGCCAAACCGCCGAGCCGGAAGGCCGGCGCGTGGAGGAACATAAAATTCTGGATACAAGCGTTATTATTGATGGCAGGATCGCAGATATTTGCAAAACCGGATTTATTGAAGGAACGATTGTCATTCCCGAATTCGTCCTGGAGGAGCTTCAGCATATTGCGGACTCCTCGGATCTTCTGAAGCGAAATCGCGGCCGGCGCGGGCTTGATATCTTGAACAAAATCCAGAAGGAACTGGATGTAAAGGTGCTTATCTACGAAGGCGACTTTGAGGAGATATCCGAAGTGGACAGCAAGCTGGTGAAACTCGCCAAAGTGCTTCAAGGCAAAGTGGTCACGAATGATTTCAACTTGAACAAGGTTTGCGAGCTGCAAGGCGTGTCGGTGTTGAACATTAACGACCTGGCCAACGCGGTGAAGCCTGTGGTTCTGCCAGGGGAAGAAATTCTGGTGCAGATAATCAAGGACGGCAAAGAGCATGGTCAGGGCGTCGCATATCTGGATGACGGCACGATGATCGTAGTGGAGGGCGGACGCGAGTATATCGGCACAATGATGGAGGTGCTGGTTACCAGCGTACTGCAAACCTCGGCGGGCCGGATGATCTTCGCGAAACCAAAACTGTTGGAAAAAGCCCAGTAAAGGGGTATGATGGGGATATACATATCCGGTATTCGTCCTTTTGTGGCGTTTGGGTGAGACAGGAGTTTGGTGTGTGATGAGTAACTTCGGCGCCGTCATCGTAGCGGCGGGAAAAGGAACGAGGATGGGCACCCGGGAGAGCAAGCAGTACTTGGTTCTGGACGGTAAGCCCATTATCGTTCATACGCTTGAAGCATTCAGCCGGATACCATGGCTGCAGGAAATTGTGCTTGTAACGGGGATGGATGATGTTTCTCGCTGCCAGTCCTGGGTGCAGGAATACGGTTTGGATAAGGTGTCTGCCGTAATCCCGGGCGGAAGCGAGAGACAACAGTCCGTATATCAAGGCATCAAGCAAATCTCTTCAGAATGGGTAATGATACATGACGGCGTAAGGCCGTTCGTAACGCAAGAGGAAATTGAAGCCTGCCGCGATGCGGCGATCCGCGAAGGCGCCTCGGTACTCGGGGTTCCCGTGAAGGATACGATTAAGCAGGTGAACGGTAAGGGGCTGATTACAGGTACCCCGGACCGTCAAAGTCTGTGGGCCGTCCAGACCCCACAGGCTTTTCGTCTTTCCGACCTGCTGTCCGCGCATGAAGCTGCGGCGAAGGAGGGATTTGCCGGCACCGACGACGCCATGCTGATGGAGCGGGCAGGGCATCCGGTCACCGTGGTGGAGGGGAAATACAGCAACATCAAAATCACCACGCCGGAGGATCTGGAATATGCGGCTTTTTTACAGAAACGTAAGGGAGAGGACATGGAATGATTCGAGTAGGACAAGGGTTTGACGTACATCAGCTCGTAGAAGGAAGGCCGTGCATCATCGGAGGGGTCACGATTCCGCATGACAAAGGTCTGCTCGGGCACTCCGACGCCGACGTGCTGCTGCACGCCGTGACGGACGCGATCCTGGGGGCGCTGGGGCTTGGCGACATCGGACGCCATTTTCCCGATAACGATCCTGCCTTTAAAGACGCCGACAGCCTGAAGCTTTTGGAACAGGTATGGGTCATGGCGAAGGAACGCGGGTATAGACTTGGTAATATCGATTCCACGATTATTGCCCAGAAGCCGAAGATGGCGCCATACATTCCGCAAATGGCGGAAGTGATCGCCAAAGCGCTGGATGCCGAGGTGGATCAGGTGAACGTGAAGGCGACCACCACCGAGCAGCTCGGGTTTACCGGCAGGGGCGAAGGAATCGCCGCGCAGTCGGTTGTCTGCCTTGTAAAAGGTGTGCTATCATCTTGAAGTATGCGTTCAAAAAGGGAGTTTTTGAACTGGGAAACTTTGTAGAATAGGGAAGCGGAGGGGTTACAATGACCGGAGAAGTCCGCGTGCGCTATGCACCGAGTCCAACGGGACATTTACATATCGGCAATGCCAGAACGGCATTATTCAATTATTTATTCGCCCGCAAGAACAACGGGAAATTCATTATCCGCATCGAGGATACGGATGTGAAACGCAACGTGGAAGGCGGCGAGCAGAGCCAGCTGAAGTACTTGAAGTGGCTGGGCATGGATTGGGACGAGAGCGTGGATGTCGGGGGCGAGTACGGACCTTATCGCCAGACCGAGCGTCTTGATATTTATAAACAATATTGGCAGGACCTTCTGGATCGCGGGCTTGCTTACCGCTGCTACTGCACGGAGGAAGAGCTGGAGCAGGAGCGGGAAGAGCAGATGGCTCGGGGCGAAACGCCGCGCTATTCCGGGAAGCATCGCGATTTGACCGAAGAGCAGCGCCAGGCGCTTGAGGCCGAAGGCCGCGTGGCGAGCATCCGCTTCCGCGTGCCGGAAGACCGCGTCTACACGTTCGACGATATGGTGAAGGGCACGATTTCGTTTAACAGCAAAGAGACGGGCGACTTCGTCATCGTCAAAAAAGACGGCATTCCTACCTACAATTTCGCGGTAGCTTTGGATGATCATCTCATGAAGATCAGCCATGTGCTGCGCGGGGAGGATCATATCTCCAATACGCCGCGTCAGCTGATGATCTATGAAGCCTTCGGGTGGGAGCCCCCTCAGTTCGGGCATATGACCCTGATCGTGGGCGAGGATCACAAGAAGCTGAGCAAGCGCAACGAATCGATCATCCAGTTCATCGAGCAGTATGACCAGCTTGGTTATTTGCCTGAAGCGCTGTTCAACTTCATCTCGCTGCTGGGCTGGTCTCCGGAAGGGGAAGAGGAAGTGTTCTCCCAAGAGCAGCTGATCTCGATCTTCGATGAGCATCGCTTGTCCAAGAGCCCGGCGGTATTCGACACGAACAAGCTGGCTCATATGAACAACACGTACATTAAGAACGCGGATCCGGACCGGATCGCGGATTTGGCCATTCCGCATTTGCAGAAAGCCAGCCGTTTGCCGTCCAAGCTTACGGCCGAGCAGGAGGAATGGGCACGCGCGCTCGTGGCGCTCTATCAGGAGCAGATGACGGCGGCTTCGGATATCGTGGATCTGTCGGAAGTATTCTTCCGCACGCACCTGGAGCTGGATGCCGAGGGGATCGAAGTGATGGGCGGCGAGCAGGTGCCTGCCGTACTGTCCGCATTCTTGGCGAAGATCGAACAGTCCGATGAGTTTTACGCGCAGAAGATCGCCGCCATGATCAAGGAAGTCCAAAAGGAGACCGGGTTTAAGGGCAAACAGCTCTTCATGCCGATCCGCGTAGCCCTGACGGGACAAACCCATGGCCGCGACTTGAACCAGACGATCTGGCTGCTTGGCAGGGACCGCGTGCTTGACCGTTTGCGTTCCCAGATCAAGGGCGCATAACTCGGGCGGCATCCGCAATAAACGTTCCTTGTCAGCCCGTATATCATCAGTTATAATTACACCAAACTAGAAGTGAAATATTCTTTGATCTTAGGGTTTTATTAAATGGTGCATTTACTCATACAGGGAAGTAGCGAAGAAGGACGGAATCGTTCTGGAGAAGCGAAGCGTTCGCCTTTGACTTCCGATTTCAACCTAAATTAATATCGTTAAAGAAATCGGAGGGCAAAAGCGATCGGAAGCACAATCCGTCAGCGCAGCGTCTCTAGTGAGCCACGCGGTCATTTATGAAGTCTGGATCAACAAATATAAACGTTTAAAAAGCTACGATCAGGAGAAGTACGCGTAAAACAGGCACGTTCCAGAGAGGACAATCGGCAGAAGACAAGAACCACTTGAATCTGCCGGCTGAGAGTTGTCCCGTCGCCTGCAGCGGAAATGCACCTGTGAGCTGCATGGTTGAAGCGAACGCAATCGTTAGATCATGCCGGTCGTCTGCCGTTAATGACATGAAGAGAATCGGTAGAATCCGTCCCTGACGAAGGGAGGAGTCTTGTGCCGGTTCGAAGCAGAGTGGAACCGCGGTCTAGCGCCTCTGCAGCGATAAGCTGCAGGGGCGTTTTTTATTACAGGAATAACGATGGATAGCAAGTTGCATGCGCGATTGGAAGAGGGGAAAGAGGGAGCGTTCATGTTTAAACAGATGAAATCGGATATTCGGACAGTGTTCGAGAATGACCCGGCCGCCCGGGGACTTTTTGAAGTGGTATTCACCTACTCGGGACTTCACGCCCTGTGGGCGCACCGGGTGGCTCATGCATTATTTAAGCGGCGGTGGTATACGCTGGCACGGATCATATCTCAGATCAGCCGGTTCATGACAGGCATCGAGATTCATCCGGGCGCCCGTATCGGGAGTCGGCTGTTCATCGACCATGGCATGGGGGTTGTCATTGGAGAGACCTGCGAGATCGGAGACGACGTGGTGATCTACCAGGGGGTGACCCTTGGCGGAACCGGTAAGGAAAAAGGCAAGCGGCATCCGACCATCGGCAACAACGTGGTCATCGGATCCGGAGCGAAAGTGCTAGGTTCTTTTACGATTGGGGATAACTGTAACATCGGATCCAACGCGGTCGTATTAAGGCCCGTACCCCCGAACAGCACCGTTGTCGGCAATCCCGGCAAAGTCGTGAAACAGAACGGGGAGCGGGTGCGCGACCGGCTGGATCACACGAACCTGCCCGATCCGATTGTCGATACGCTCCGTTCGATGCAGAAGGAGATCGATCAGCTCCGGGCGGAGCTGGATGAGAGCAAGGGAAGCCGGCATCAAGCGGTGGTTTCCGAGGCTGTCGTGTCTTCGGCCAAGGAAGAATAGAAGAACTCCCATAACCTTGGATGCCTTGGACGATGCATAGCCTGACTTCATATAGCGATTTCGATACATCATCTTCAACATGAATCAATGCGTTACGCAGGCTTTGAAGTAAAAGACAATAAGCGATGGAACGAAAGGATTGAGATGATACAATATGGCACTGCAAATCTATAACACGCTAACCCGCATGAAAGAAACGTTTGTTGCCCAGGAACCCGGAAAGGTAAAGATCTACGTATGCGGTCCTACCGTGTACGACTATATCCATATCGGCAATGCCCGCCCGATGATTTTTTTCGACGTGGTTCGGGCGTACTTCGAGAATCAGGGCAACGACGTGAATTACGTGGTGAACTTCACGGACGTGGATGACAAAATGATTCGGAAAGCGGAGCAAACCGGGACGACCGTTCCGGAGGTTGCGGAGAAGTTCATCAGCGCCTATTACGAGGATTTGGACGGTCTCGGCATACCCAGAGCGACGTTGAATCCGCGGGTAACGGACAATATGGAGAGCATCATCGAATTCATCCAGGAGCTCATTGACCGCGACTTTGCTTATGAGAACGGCGGAGACGTATTCTACCGGACCCGCAAGTTCGACGACTACGGCAAGCTGTCCCAGCAGAACCTCGATGAGCTGCAGTTCGGGATCCGGATCGAAGTGGATAAGCGGAAGGAAAATCCGGAGGACTTCGTGCTGTGGAAAGCCGCGAAGCCGGGAGAGATCTACTGGAGCAGTCCATGGGGCGACGGCCGCCCGGGCTGGCATATCGAGTGCTCCGCCATGGCTCGCCGCTATCTCGGGGATACCTTGGATATCCACGGCGGCGGCCAGGATCTGCAGTTTCCGCACCATGAATGCGAAGTGGCGCAGTCCGAGGCATTGACGGGCAAACCGCTCGCGAACTATTGGATGCATAATGGATATATCCGCATCAACAACGAGAAAATGTCGAAATCGCTGGGCAACGGCGTATTGGTTAAGGAACTTCGCGAACAATATACGAAAGAAGCCGTGCGCTATTTCATGTTGTCCACCCACTACCGCAACCCGCTGAATTACAGCGACGAGGTGATGGAACAGGCACAGAACAGCGTGGAACGCCTCGCGAATGCGGCGGCAAACGTCGAACATCGATTGGGCACGGCGATCGGCTCCAAGGACGATCAAGTCAGCCAGGACGTAGCGGACAGAATATCGGCCGTGCTTGTCGAATTTCACGAGAAAATGCAGGACGATTTCAACACGCCGGACGCCATCACCGCGATGTTCCAATGGGCCAGCGAGGCGAATCAGCTGCTGAAGGAAGCATCGATTCCTGCCGCGGATCTGCATGAAGTGCTGCGGGCTTTCAACGAAATGAACGGCGTGCTCCGCATCGTGAACACAGGTACGGATGAATTGCTGGATGAGGAAATCGAAGCGCTGATTGCCGAACGTGTCGAAGCCCGCAAGAATAAAAACTGGGCCCGAGCGGACGAAATCCGCGACAAGCTGGCGGACGAAGGCATCGTGCTGGAGGATACGGCGCAGGGCATGCGCTGGCGGCGTAAATGAGCGGGGATAAGCATCGGGATCCTGCAGTAGGCTGGTTTGATTTTCCGCCGTCGAAGCCGGCCCGTTTAATCCCGCCCATCGTGCTCGCTTATATCGGGGATGCCATTTATGAGGTGGCGGTGAGGCAGTTTCTGATATCACGGGCCAATCTCCGTCCCCATCACTTGCACCGTTCGGCCACGAGCTTCGTGTCGGCGAAGGCGCAGAGCCGGATATTGGCTTTTCTTGATCCGGAGCTGACGGAGGAAGAGCGCGATGTGGTGCGTCAGGGGCGCAATGCCAAATCGGGCAGCATACCGAAGAATGCCGACGTGCTGGAATATCGGCATGCAACGGCATTCGAGACGCTGGTTGGGTATTTATATTATGCGGGAGAGCAGGACCGTCTCCGTGAACTCATCGGAAAGAGCATCGAGTTTATCGAGGGGTCCGTTAAATAAACCGTGTGGCAATATAGGCATCAACATGAAACGATACAGCCGGTTTTTCCAAAGCGAGGGGGACGCCGGCTGATATGCAGGAGGAGACCTACATGATGCAAGAAGAGGAAGTAGTAGCCGGTAAGCATTCCGTCACGGAAGCGCTCAAATCCGGACGCACGATCAATAAAATATGGATTGCCGAAAACGCGCAAAAGCATCTGACCCTGCCGATCATCGCGGAAGCGAAGAAGCTGGGCATCGTCATTCAGCATGTGGACAAACGGAAGCTGGATCAGATGGTTCCCGGAGTCCAGCATCAAGGCGTGGTTGCCCAGACGGCACCCTACGCTTATGTGGAAGTGGACGATTTGCTGAAGGCCGCGGAGGAAAAAGGCGAGCCGCCTTTCCTGCTGCTTCTGGACGAGATCGAGGATCCGCACAATCTGGGATCGATTCTCCGAACGGCCGACTGCACGGGCGCTCACGGCGTCATATTGCCTAAGCGCAGATCTGCGCAGATAACGGCAACGGTATCCAAAACATCGGCCGGCGCGGTGGAGTATGTGCCTGTAGCCAGAGTGACCAATCTGGGCCAAACCATCGATCAGCTGAAGGAAATGGGTGTGTGGGTTGTCGGAACCGTGGTCGATGCCGTTCAGGAATTGTATGATACCGAGGTTTTCGACGGGCCGGTCGCCATCGTTATCGGCAATGAGAATAAAGGGATGGGGCGTCTGATCCGCGAGAAATGCGATGTGCTTGTGAAACTGCCGATGGCCGGAAAAATCAATTCGCTTAACGCCTCGGTTGCCGCAGGCGTCGTCATGTACGAAGTGCTTCGCCGTCGCCGCCTGCAAGGTTAGCGATGATGGCCGATTGGCGGGATGTGCTGCTGGTCGACGGTTATAACATGATCGGCGGCTGGCCGCATCTTGCGAAGCTTGCCAATAGCAGCATGCACGAAGCGCGGGACTTACTGCTTGAGAAATTAGCGGATTATCAAGCGTATTCTGGGCTCAGAGTCGTGGTGATTTTTGACGCGTACCGGGTCCCTGGCTTGGGGAAATCCTACACGCAAGGCAAGGTGCAGGTGTATTTTACGAAAGAGAAGGAAACCGCCGATGAGTGCATTGAGCGGCTTGTCGGCGAGTTTAGCCATCGACGGCGTAAAATTTATGTGGCGACCAGCGATTTAATCGAGCAGCACGTCATTTTTGCCAGAGGAGCACTCCGGCTGTCCGCCCGGGAATTGCTGAGCGAGGTCGAGCAGAGCGAGCGCGAAGTGAAGCAGAAGATTACGAAAGAGCATACCAAGAGCAGAAATACGCTTGACGGGAAGCTGCCGCCGGATGTGAGACAGGCGTTCGAGCGCTGGCGAAGGGAGTAACACAGTTTTACACCATGAGGGACGAAAGGTCGGCTCATTTGGAAAATGAAACAATATATGAATCTACGAAATAGTTTACATTAAATGTTATTATCGGTCTATTTTAGGTAGAACGTGGTTGACGGTCTAGTAGACATCATATATACTTGTCATATATTTCAAGCGAGTGACGGGCTACCGTGCGTTCCGGGCCGGAGGGATTCTATTGAGTGTGGACCTCAAGGAAGTCATGTTGTCAGGGTATGATGTGATAAGCGATGAAGACATTGTCGAGGCGGTCCGCGAGGGTGACAGCGGGGCGCTGGAGTATTTGATCAATAAGTACCGGAATTTTGTACGTGCTAAAGCCCGTTCCTATTTTCTGATTGGCGCCGACCGGGAGGATATCGTCCAGGAAGGCATGATCGGGCTGTACAAGGCAATTCGTGATTTTAAAGGGGATAAGCTGTCCTCGTTCAAGGCCTTTGCCGAGCTCTGCATTACCAGGCAGATCATTACGGCGATCAAGACCGCTACGAGACAGAAGCATATTCCGCTCAATTCGTATGTCTCTTTGGACAAGCCGATTTATGACGAGGACTCGGACCGTACGCTGCTGGATGTCATTTGTGGTACAGCGGTAAGCGATCCGGAGGAACTGATCATCAATCAAGAGGAGTTTGTCGGCCTGGAAGACAAGATGTCAGAGATCTTAAGCGATCTGGAACGGAAAGTCTTGATGCTTTATTTGGACGGTCGTTCCTATCAAGAAATCGCGGTAGATTTGAGGCGTCACGTGAAATCGATTGACAATGCCCTCCAGCGGGTAAAGCGAAAGCTTGAGCGTTATCTGGAGGTCAGGGATAATTAAAGCAAATGTCGGACAAGAAGCAGAAGGCTCAATCAGAGCCTTTTTTTAATTACAGCATCGTATTTCGGGATGGCCAGTGAAGGATCTTTGCATGCTTTACCGCCATGATCTTTTGACGGCAGGCGTGATTTGACGCAATTCAGAGATGTCCATTTTCGCATTATGTGTAATATTTGGTGTTTCATCTGTTGGAAGATTGAACATACTGGATATAGGCTAAATGCTATGCAAGATGGACAAAGACTGTGAAACGCCACAGTTTTTTACAGCGGAAGGTGTACGATAAGCCGGGGACTTATTCCCTGGTTTAGCTGGCAATGGCATTTATTGCAGCCCGCAATCAGAGAGAAAAAGGCTTGAAATGGCGCTATCCTTGTGATAAAGTGTTTTAGGTAGGCCTAAATTCGCGTGTTTTATGAATGGATCGTTGTTACAGCTTTTGGAACAACGGTTTTATTCATCTCGCAGAAATAACCGGTTTTCGATGAGAATAAGGTTGTTTCTACTAGGATCAATATCGATTCTTCTGACAAAGAAGGACGTCTTCGGGAGGTGCACATCATGCGGGTAATTATCACTTTGGCTTGTACAAGCTGCAAACAAAGAAACTACACAACCACCAAAAACAAGCGAAATCACCCCGACCGCATGGAGATGAAGAAATTTTGCAAGTTCTGTAACGAGCAAACTCCTCATCGCGAAACCAGATAGTTTTCTTTTGGAGGTGTAGTCGGCGTGAAACGTGGTTTCAAGTCTCTGTTTTCCTTTTTCTCTGAAAGCTGGGCGGAACTTAAAAAAGTTCGCTGGCCCAATCGTAAAGAACTGACGAACTATACTCTCATTGTTCTCGGCACCATTGTGTTTGTCACGATTTATTTTTGGGTTGTAGACATCGGTATTTCCGCTGTGATCGAAGCGATAATTTAGAAGGGTCCCAGGTGGCTTGATATGGAAAAAAGATGGTACGTAGTTCATACCTATTCTGGGTATGAGAATAAAGTCAAAGCCAATTTGGAAAAACGTGTCGAGTCCATGGGCATGGAGGACAAAATATTCCGCGTTCTTGTTCCGATGGAAGAAGAAATCGTAAACAAAGACGGCAAGAAAAAAACCGTCATGCGTAAAGTTTACCCGGGATATGTCTTGGTCGAAATGATTCAGACCGATGATTCTTGGTATGTTGTCCGCAATACGCCAGGAGTGACCGGTTTTGTTGGTTCGACAGGGTCCGGTTCTAAACCGACGCCTTTGCTTCCGGAAGAAGTGGAACAGATTCTGAAGCATATGGGCATGGAAGAGCCGAAACCGAAGATCGAATTCGACATCAAGGAATCCGTTCGTATCAAGGTTGGTCCTTTTGCGAATTTTGTGGGCTCCGTGGAAGAGATTTTGGCTGAAAAGAGCAAGTTGAAAGTTCACGTCAACATGTTTGGACGGGAAACCCCGCTGGAGTTGGATTATACTCAAGTGGAGAAGATCTGATTCTTCAGGTTTCTTGTGGGAGGGCGTAAATACGCGTCCGTCTACCACTATTGATGCAAGGAGGTGTCAACCATGGCTAAAAAAGTTATCAAGATTGTGAAACTGCAAATTCCTGCAGGTAAAGCGAACCCGGCTCCTCCAGTAGGTCCTGCATTGGGTCAAGCGGGTGTCAACATCATGGCATTCTGTAAAGAATTCAACGCACGTACTGCTGATCAAGCTGTTCTGATCATTCCGGTTGAAATTTCGGTGTTTGAAGATCGTTCCTTTACGTTTATCACGAAAACTCCACCGGCTGCTGTTCTGCTTCGCGTGGCTGCTAAGATCGAAAAAGGATCCGGCGAGCCTAACAAGAAGAAAGTGGCTACCGTTAAGCGTGACGCTGTTCGTCAAATCGCTGAGCAAAAAATGCCTGACCTGAACGCTGCATCCGTTGAAGCTGCAATGAAGATGGTAGAAGGTACTGCCCGTAGTATGGGTATCACAATCGAAGACTAATCGTCTTTCGGTTGAAACCGGACGAGGTCCGGATTATGTGGGAGGAATTTCCGCTAACACCACAAAGGAGGAAAACAAACATGGCTAAACACGGTAAGAAATACGTTGAAGCTGCCAAGCTGATTGACAGCGAAGCAACTTATGAGCCTTTGGAAGCTGTAGAGCTTGTGAAGAAGGCTGCAACTGCCAAATTCGACGAAACTGTTGAAGCGGCTGTACGTTTGGGCGTAGACCCGCGTAAACAAGACCAGGCTGTTCGTGGTGTTGTTGTCTTGCCTCACGGCACAGGTAAAACACAACGCGTTCTGGTATTTGCAAAAGGTGAAAAAGCGAAAGAGGCTGAAGCGGCTGGCGCTGATTTTGATGGCGAACAGGACATGACCAACAAAGTCCAACAGGTCTGGTGCGGGTGTGGTGTACGCGTTGCTACAACTTCTATGAGAAGTGGAGTCGGTAAACTTGGCCGTCTGGTCGGTGGTAAAGGCCGGATGGCTAACCCTAAAGCTGGTACGGTTACATT
>NZ_JAVFHM010000116.1:0-560 GCF_041954005.1 Priestia sp. BR_2
GTACATAACGAAATAGGATTTTTTAAATTAACTTCTTCTACATGTACAATTGCTACTTGGTCTTGAGCTAAATGCTCGTTCACTTCAAGCGAAGACACAAAAGTAACTCCATATCCTGCAATCACTGTTCTGATTGTTTCATTCAATCCATTAATTTGTAATCCGATAATTGGCTTATTAACGTTATAAACCTTACAGAGAGAAAATAATTTCTCCCTTGAAGAACTGCCTTCTTCACGAAATACAAAAGGTTCCCTTACAATTTCAGATAATGTAACTTTCTTTCCAGCAAATTTATGATTCTTATGAACGATAAACAACATTTGATCTTCAAACAGTTCATTACTGGTGATTAATGAATGAAATTCCCTTCTACCGCCTATTAAAGCAATTTCAGCTTGGTAATTAATCAAATGGTCAATTGCTTTACTAGAATTAGTAGTTGTTAATTCTACCTCTACTTCGGGATATTGCTGTTTGTAGATTCCAATCCATTTAGGCAGTAAAAAATTCGCAGGAAGATATGTTGCGACAATACGTAGCTTTCCAGCTGTACCATC
>NZ_JAVFHM010000117.1:0-515 GCF_041954005.1 Priestia sp. BR_2
TTTCATTCCAATAATCTAGTAGTCCCCCACAACAATCCGTACGTACAGCTTTTACAATCATCTTTACTCCCCTCTACTAATCCATAAAAATCTGAACTCTATCCGCATTTACCTGGTCTTTTCCCCACACCTTAATTTCTTTCTCAATGTTAGTTATCCCCCCACTACCCGGGTGTAGTGGCTGAGGGATAGCCATAGCTTGTCCTCCACCGCCAATATGATGATGTAATAATGGTTTTCCTCTTAAACCAGTGATGTCATACTGAGGAAAGTAGCGACGAAATACTGCATCATGTTTGATAGCCCATCCATTTTCTAAGTTTTCTATATTAGCTTTACTGAAATATTCTGGATGCTGCTTATACAGTTCTTTAAAATAATACTTATGGTCTCTTAACCATCCTTCTGAGTTTGTACTGCTCTTCCCTTTTCCTACAAATGGCATTTCAACAATTAAGTTTTTGTCTGCCATCACTTTTGTAGTAAATGTTCCTTTTTTCGTTACAATTGTATAT
>NZ_JAVFHM010000118.1:0-1083 GCF_041954005.1 Priestia sp. BR_2
ATATTTAGGAATTTAATGTGAAAGAGATCTAAAAGCTGCTCTTTATCTGCTACCCGCTCTTTAATTACCTCTTTTTCTGCTTCAGCTCGTTTTTCTCCAATTGGCATACCCATAAAACGACTAGCATCCTCTGAAGAATAAGAACCGCTTGTTTCGTAATTAAAGCCAATGACGAATTTCCATAAAGGATCTCTGTTACTTAAAGGATATTTAGAAATACCGCTAGCTACAAAAGAATAGTTAATTAGCGCATTTGCAATAAAAAAAGTAGCCAGTATGCCTACGAGGTTTTTTCCTATTTTCTTTCGACGAGCTTTTAACTCAGCAACATCCTTCGTTTTAATGTAAGGTTGAAGAATTTGCAAGAGGAAATAAATGAAAACAGCAACGATAATAATGGGTCCTAGAGGGCGCATTAAATTTCCTAACGACAATAGAAGGCCAATATAAAGCCAGCTAAACTTGTTATGAGCAAATCTTTTTATAATAAGGTAAAAAGCTGCATAAAATAAAAAAGTAGCTAAATGCTGGTTAGTTAACACTGAGCTATAGAGAATGTTCGGAATGTAGAACGCATATAGAAAAGCTGCCATTCTCCCAGCAAGTTCGTTAAATACTTTAGCGCCAATTAAATAAATAAAAATAACGGTTCCGGTGGAATAAAAAATATTTAACAATTTTAATATAAAAATATTATCTCCAAAACAGCGAATAATAACAGATTCATAGAATGAAAAGCCTAGCTGATATACCCATGTGGTGAAATAAACGCTTTGATTAAATTCATAATTTCCTTTTGCTATATTACGCGCGGCATCTAGCATGACAAGAAAGTCAGATTTTACAGGCGTTTGAACAGAAAGCATCCATGCTAATCGAATACCTAAGGTCAAAACGATCAGTGAAATAAAAAACACAGTTTTGTTCATGTATCTACTTGCAATAGCTATTAGAAAAATGACAAGGAAAGTGATAAATATTCCTTCAATAACAAATGAATTACTTAAAGCCAAGCCTTTTAATTCCAATGAATTTGTCATCGCACTATAACTGCCCCATAGAGACCACGTAAGAATCATGAAA
>NZ_JAVFHM010000119.1:0-625 GCF_041954005.1 Priestia sp. BR_2
TTTCATAGCCTTGCTGCCATTTAGCAATTAATTCGGGAATCATTTCAGGCGGATCTTGTAAGTCCGCATCAATAATAACGATAGCATCACCTTGAGCATAATCAATGCCTGCTGTTACGGCAGTTTGGTGACCAAAATTACGAGCAAAATCAATAACTTTTACATTAGAATCCATAGCCGCTACGTCTTTCAAGATTTCAATTGTTCGGTCGGTGCTGCCGTCATTGACGAAAATGAATTCATAGTTAATGTGGTTTTTATGCATGACGGAAAGTAAGCGATTATAGCATTCATTAGCTACTTCTTCTTCAAAATACATAGGTACCACAATTGAAATTAGTTCTCTCATGCTTTACCTCCTATCGAGTGATGGTTTGTGTGCTTAAACGTCCATATTTTATTAAGGAAAAAATTGATAAACATTCCTATACAAGTAGACAGCAGTTGTCCAATTATTGGATTAGCAGGTGTATAGTGTACAAGAAGGAATAAGCAACTTGTATTAATTGCTAAAGTAATAAGGTTTACGATGAAAAATTGAGCTAACATCCATTTATGTACTGTTGCTTGAAACACCCACGATTTGTTCCAATAGTAGCTGTTTATGACGCCAATAAAATAAGAT
>NZ_JAVFHM010000120.1:0-967 GCF_041954005.1 Priestia sp. BR_2
GTTCAGTATACAAATTCATTTACAGGATCTTTAATGTGAATATTTTTATGGATTATGAGCAAACTACCCGAGACGCTGTGAAGCTTCTATTTGGAAATTCTCACTACTTGTTGAGTTGACGACATGCATTGCAGAAAAGCCACTGATATACGCCAGTGGCTTTTCTCCCTTTTAATTATATATGATACATAGTTAGTTAACATAAAACACCTTATAGGAACTCATTGATTGATATCGTTGAAACCGCCTTTAAATTATTGTCTTCAAAAGATAACTTGTAGATATCAGGCATCTGTAAGTTCTTCCAAAAATCAAAGTCATATTTTGTATTAAAATAATTCATGATAAGCACCATAATATTTCCATGTGTTCCGACTACAATATTTTTTCCTTTATACTTCTCTAAATTCTTAAAAATACATGCTATTTCTCTTTGCTGAGCTAACCTATTGGACTCTCCTCCCTTTAAACAAAAGGAGGAATCTTCCCACACTTTCGTAATAGCTGTCTCAAAATTACCTATCGGGTAGGAACTAAGTTTTCTTTCCCTTAGTTCAAATTCTATTTGAATTTCTAAATTAAAGTGATTAGCCACCCCTTCAATTGTTTAAAAAGCTCGTTTACATGGACTTGAAATAGCAATATGTATATCCTCATCTTCAATTAGATTGGTAATATGTTTAGAATCTAATAACCCTTTTGTTGATAAAGGCCTTCTCATTTCATCTGGCGTGTAAATTGAATGAGCATGACGAACTAAATATAGATTTGTTATATATTTCTTCTCCCCTCAGCTTGTATATATTATACATGATTAGTTAACATAATCACTTTTTCCAGAAGGCATCCCAAGAACAACCCCTTATCACACAAGGGATTGTTCAATTTATGAATTTATAATTTATGCATTTTTCTATACTTACTTGTTATGTAAAAATGAAGGAAACATGTAATCCAAAAAAAACCT
>NZ_JAVFHM010000121.1:0-500 GCF_041954005.1 Priestia sp. BR_2
TATGCGCAGGCGAATCGCAACTCGGGGTTCTCATCCTCACGGTACGTAAAAAACACCGTCATATGACGGTGTCTTTTTTTAGGTCCCAGAAGGGATTCGAACCCCTGACCGACGGCTTAGAAGGACGTTGCTCTATACAGCTGAGCTACTGGGACATGTATGTATGAAAATGTTTTAATCAGTAACGAAGTATATTATATCGCATCTTTTGTTTTTTTCAAAGTACTTTTTTTCGGGTTGATCTCCTAACCGAATCAGGAGCATGCTTACTGGGTAATATGTACACCTGGGAATGACTTCAGGAGCGTGATATCTTTATACATCTTTTTTCCTCTTTATCTATTTCCAGCATCTTCTTTGCTCCGTTTATCCTCCCTGTCCTTGTATGGATTCTATCTCCGTACGCCTATGTGGCCAAGCACGCACGCCGCGCCCTGTTCTCCCATCTGTTCCCCGTTATAGCAGCGATCCCGTTAATCTACATGGCCGTGACCTCGGGC
>NZ_JAVFHM010000122.1:0-76786 GCF_041954005.1 Priestia sp. BR_2
GGAACGCTGCCCACCAGCCTTGAACGGCGGGGTGATCGCCGGCTGCTTTGGCAATCGCGCCTTGCAGGAAGCCGCCTGCTTCGAAACCGCCCGTCAATTTACCCCAACCTGCCGTCATCCATTCATACCCGATGTAGACCCGGATGAAGGTCAGTAACCACATTGCCACTTTGTTTGTTCTCAGCCAGTTGTTAAACATATAAACCACTCCTTAAATGAGTTTTAATTTTTTTGGATTAACATGTTACTTTGTTTCTGATGTCAATGATGTGTGTTCATGTTGCCTTGGGAAGTGATCACCTTCTCTATGTCTTTATTATAAGTGAAAATATTCACAATACATGTGATAAATATCACAAAGTTGTGAACATTTCAAAATGAACTCTATTTTAGGGATTCTGTACACTGTGGTAAGGCATCTTGAACGCGTAGATCGTTGTTCAGGCAAGGCTCCCCGTACGCAAGGTGCGTGATTCGGGAAGGGTGCTGCCTGCACGCACGACATATGGTCCGGAGCATACCTGGAGGGCTCTTCGATTGACAAACAGCCGCCTGCTGCTGGATTCATAAAGCGCTGCCAACTCAACGGCGTCAAGGGGAACCATGATCCGAATGTATCCCTTCTTAATACAGACAAAGCACGGATTTTGTGATTAAATGTAAATTAAAGTTGAAACGTCGGTTGGAAATTACGGGTAAACGGTCTGGAAATTTAGGGTAATAAGTAATGGGAGCGTTCATAGGGGGAAACAATATGTTTAGCAAAGGGTCTTTGTCATTCCAAAAAATCGCGTGGAGGACAAGCTTGTTGTCCATGGCGGCAGTATTGCTGCTGTCTGGATGCAGCGGCGGTAAACAGCAGGCGGAGCCAACGCCGGCACCCGTGGTGGAGGCTCCGGTCGAGCAGCCAGTCGAAGTGCCCCAGGAGGAAACCTCTTCTCCATATAAGGCACCTCTGACGGGATTGCCGTTAGAAGCGTCACTGACGCAGCGTCCGCTGGCCGTTATGATCAATAACGCACCGGCTGCTAGGCCGCAGTCGGGTCTCAGTCAAGCCGACATGGTGTATGAAGTGCTGGCGGAGGGAGGAATCACGCGGCTGATCGGTATCTTCCAAAGCCAGAGCGACATTGAGAAGATCGGGCCGATTCGCAGCATTCGACCGTATCTGATAAATCTTGGCGAGAGCTACGGCGGCGTTCTGGTGCATGCGGGAGGAAGTCCGGAAGCCTACAGCATCATTCAAAAGCAAGGCAAGCAGGACATGGATGAGATCGGGAATGCAGGCGCCTACTTCTGGAGGGCCAAGGACCGCAAAGCGCCGCATAATCTGTATTCCAGCGACGAGAAGCTCCGCGAAGGAGCGGCTAAGCTGAATTACGGCAACGAGGTGAAGGTTCCGCAATATACGTTCTATCCGGAAGCGATCGCTGCAAGCGCCGATGGTAAAGCGGGCACTGAACCGGTTGAGGTTGTTTCCGGGGAGGCTGCAGAGAAGGTAGAAATCAAATTTTTATTGGACAGCTATGTCGTGGATTATCAGTATGACGGTTCCTCCAATACGTACAAACGGTCGATCAACGGATCGCCGCATGTGGATCTCAACGATAACGTTCAGCTGGAGGCCGCGAATGTGATCGTGCTGGGGGCGGACCATAAGGTGCTGGATGACGTGGGCCGGCTTGCCGTGAACGTGGAAGCGGGCGGGGAAGCGATGCTGTTCCAGCGCGGGGAAGTCATCAAGGGGCAGTGGGTACGCGCTGCGGGCGATGCGATCCGTTTCGTGAAGGACGGCAAGGAAGTGCCGCTGGTTCCGGGAACGACATATTTCAACATTGTGCCCAATACGCCTTCTTTTGAAAGCCACGTAACGATCTCGAATCCTTAGAATTCGAGGCGGCGACCAAGGCCTGTCGTTTCGGGATAATTTGCACGCAGACGGAGATGTTAATAGGCAAGGGAATCAAAGGGATATCCATGCATCTTCTGTTTTGTTAGTTCCTTACATTTTTGAGTGTTACTTTTCTATACACACCCTGCCATGGATGTGATAAGATAGTCAAGGTTGTCTATCTTTTCAAGGCGTTCGCGGCAATTTATCGAAAAAAGGGGTTAAGAGTATGAAAATGAAGAAAAAGGATATATTCTTCCAAACGCTGGAGAATATGGCCGATACGGTGGTACAAGCCGCAGACTATTTTTCGCAGCACGTTTCCAATCTTGAAGATGTGCTTGAATTTGCCAACGAAATGAAGAAGTACGAGTCGCAGTGTGATACCTACACGCATACCATCATTACTGAACTCAACAAAACATTTATTACGCCAATCGAACGCGACGACATCATGGACCTGACAACCAGCATGGACGATGTAATGGACGGATTGGAAGCGACCGCATCCCGTTTCTATATGTATCAGCTGGGCAAGCCTGACGAGTACATGGTGCAGTTTGCAGAGATTCTGCGTCAATCGGCTTATGAAATTCAGAAAGCCATTCATTTGCTCTCCCAGAAAAAGCTATTGGCGATTCGCGAGTACACGATCCGCTTGAACGATCTGGAGAACCAAGGCGACGAGCTGCTTCGTATCTGTATCAAGGATCTGTTCGCCACCGTCTCTGACCCGATTCTGCTGATCAAGAAGAAAGAGATTTACGAACGTCTTGAGACGACCACGGACACCTGCGAAGACGTGGCAAATATGCTGGAATCCATCATTATGCGCAACTCGTAAGGGAGTCCTGAACAATGGATACAACGATGTTAGTATTAGTAATAGTTGTTTTTTTGGCGCTTGCATTTGACTTCATCAACGGGTTCCACGATACGGCGAATGCCATTGCAACGTCGGTATCGACCCGGGCCCTGAAGCCGCGGGTAGCCATACTGCTCGCAGCGAGCATGAACTTCGTCGGCGCGATGATGTTCACGGGCGTTGCCAAAACCATCGGCGGCAGCGTCGCGGATCCGACCAAGCTGGATAACGGGATCGAGGTTGTTATTGCAACATTGCTTGCAGCCATCATCTGGAACCTGGTTACCTGGTGGTTCGGATTGCCTTCGTCCTCTTCCCATGCCCTGATCGGGGCATTGGCCGGCGCAGTATTCGTCGGCGCGGGAAGCGACATGCTGAATTACGGCGGATTTAAGGACATCGTGCTCGCGTTGATCCTGTCGCCGATTATCGCGTTCGTGATCGGTTATCTGGTCATGCAGCTGCTCAAGGTCATTTTTGCCAAGCGCAGTCCGCATACGGTGAACAAGGGCTTCCGTACGATGCAGATCTTCACGGCAGCGCTACAATCCTTCACGCACGGTACCAACGACGCTCAGAAGGCAATGGGTATTATTACTTTTGCTCTCGTGACGTCCGGTCAATTGCAGGAGATGGAAGTACCCTTCTGGGTTAAAGTCTCTGCAGCAACAGCGATGGCGCTCGGTACGTCGGTAGGCGGCTGGAAGATCATCAAGACCATGGGTACGAAAATATTCAAAATCGAGCCGATCAACGGGTTCGCCGCGGACTTCTCGGCCGCTTCCGTTATCTTCTCGGCAACATTGCTTCACTTGCCGATCAGTACGACGCATGCCATTACGTCGGCAATTCTCGGCGTAGGCTCGGCAAAACGCTTCTCCGCCGTAAAATGGTCCTTGGCAGGACGCATCGTGGTAACCTGGTTTATTACGATTCCGATTACGGCCATACTGGCAGGAGTCATCTTTAAAATTCTTTTCTAGACATGAATCATTACACATAGAGAAACGGATAGTTGTGGGGCCAATCAGGAATCGATTGGCTTTTTTTGTTTAAAGAATCGATGGTACAGGGGAAGGGGACATCCAATCATGATACGCGTTCTGGCGATTACGCCAAGCTATGAACCGGTGACCGGGCTTACGCTGGAAGAAATCCGAATGGAGGACTATGCCTGGATCTGGGCCGATTTCAGCAATCCCACGCCGGAGGAAGCGCGGAAGCTGGAGACCTATTTTCACTTCCACCCACTGGCGGTGGAGGATTGCTTGCATATCCTGCAGCGGCCGAAGCTGGATTATTACGACAACATGCAGTTCTTTGTCCTGCATGCCCTTCAGCCGGATACGCTGCAGGCGGTCGAGGTGGATGTGTTCCTGGCCCCTTCGTTCGTGGTCTCCTTCCACCAGCAGGCGCTGCCAGAAATGGACGAGGCTTGGGAACGCGTGCTCTCGGCTGCCGGCAAGGGGCCGCTGGGCCAGGACGGCCCGAGCTTCACGGCATATACGATTATGGATAAGCTGGTGGACCAGTATTTTCCCAGCCTGTTCGCCATCGAGGACGAGCTGGCCGAGCTGGAAAGCCAAGGGGAGAAGGATTCGGTCGAGGACCTGATGAATCAGGTCTTTGCGCTGCGTTCCAGGCTGCTCCGCCTGCGGCGCACCGTGGTGCCGA
Source organism: Priestia sp. BR_2 (assembly GCF_041954005.1). Taxonomy (NCBI): domain Bacteria; kingdom Bacillati; phylum Bacillota; class Bacilli; order Caryophanales; family Bacillaceae; genus Priestia; species Priestia sp. BR_2. The sequence goes on from NZ_JAVFHM010000122.1 coordinate 4,431, forward strand.
TGCGGGATCTGCTGTACCGGATCGTGAACTCGCAGCATATGGAGCATCACGCGCACCATGCTTATTTTTCCGACATTTATGACCATCTGCTGAAGCTGGCGGACATGATCGAGGCGGACCGCGAGATGACGGCGGATCTACGGGACAGCTACATATCGGTGAATTCGAACCGGATGAATACAATCATGAAGACGTTGACCGTCATTACGACGATTTTCATGCCGCTCACCCTGATCGCCGGGATCTATGGGATGAATTTCGAGAACATGCCGGAGCTGGGGTGGCATTACGGATACTTCTTCGTCCTCCTTCTCATGTTCGTGCTAGGCGGCGGCATGGTGTTGTGGTTTATGCGCAGAGGCTGGTTTAAATAAGAGACTCTATGGCGGTAAATACTGTTAGGCCAGCCGAAGCAGGGATTCCAGCCGGGACCATCTGCGTCGGCCGAAGTCCTGGGTCAGCGGTAACTTTGAAGAGAGATGAGCGGGGAAGGTTGTCCCATTTCACAGGGCGAATGCTAAATAGCTGTCGTTTCTTGTTCTTCCGTAAGGGGTAAAGGCTTGCTGAGGAGGGACTGCATATGAAACTCGGGCTCAAACGACAACCCAAGAAGCGTTCATCGCGTCAACCAGACGAGCCTTTGCGTTCCCGGCTGCTGCGCCGGATGCTTCGCTTGGCTAGGAAACGAAAACGGAAGCTCGCCGTCACGAACCGTTACGAGGTGGGCATGGTCATCAGCGAGATCGCCACGGGTCTGCTCTTCATTGCAGGCAGCATCATGATGTTCTATCCCCAGATGAAACGAATCCCGACGGTGCTGTACCTGCTCGGCAGTATTACGATGCTGCTGCGTTCCGGTTTGCGCGGTTCCTATTGGTTCCGGTTAAAATCGCTCGAAAGCGTCGAGAATAAAGAAGCCGGCCCCGAAGGGGACTGGACTCGCTGATAAGGATATACAGGCCGTAAAAAAGATAGGGCTCCAGTCTGGGGTACAGACTGGAGCCTGCGTGATGTATGAGGGCTCCGTGCATCCCGCCATGGTCGGCCCTAACGTATCTCATGGACCATCCTGACAGATCTGATCTCATTCGCTGATCAGAGCCTGCAGTGTTTGATTAGAATTGCACGGCATATAAAGTGTCGTGGGTCACCGATTACATAGGTTAACGGCGCCGTCTTTTGCCGGAAGACGATTTGCGCGAGCCGGAGCGTCGTCTGCTTCCCGAGGACCGCCGTCTTCTCGGTCTGTATTCGTAGCCGTCTTCATTCTGATCCGTATAGGTAGTCGAAGACGATCCGCTACCCTTCTTCTTAAGTGCGCCTGCCAGTACGGAGAACATAGGCGCAAGCTGCTGGAAGCCCTGCATGACCTTTTGTACCTTGCCGATGTTGTTGACGATGCCGTCGATGCCGCCCATCCGGTCGATGAGACCCTTGATGTCGCTCATATTGTTGACCCCGAGCCCGCCGAGGAGCTTGCTTAATCCACCGCCGCTGCCGCCTCCTCCGCCGAGGAGACCTGCCAGCCCGCCGCCGCCGGAATTCGTGGAGGGAGCGAGAGCCGAGGCCGAAGCCTCCAAATCCGTTACGCCGTCGGTATATGGATATAACGCCGTTTCACCGACTTCCGGATAATCGCCGTATGGCGTGATGCCAGGGTACGGTGTTGGATCCTGGGGCAGTGATTCATATGAATTGAGGGATCGATGGTTATTCGTGGGTCGGCGATGATAATAGTGAGAATGACGCGTCATGATATCACTTTCCTTTTTGAGTTAAGATACTATACTGTATGATACGGGCGGGCGATGGGTTTAGGCGGATGTCCCGATTTTCGGGATAGGAGCGGAATCGGGCGATGGCCCAGGAAGATTTTGGCGCGCCTCTTTCGGACGTGAATGAGAGCGTTCATGCGGGATGAGTCCCCCTAGGGGGTGGTCGTCCTGTAGTGCGTGAAATCGTTAATGCTTGAAAATACTATATCCGCTCGGGTACAATGGGAGTGCGAGTGTTATACACACAGTAACAATAGGGGATGATCATCCAGTGCAATTAAAGAAGCTAAATGATAAGAGCATCGATCAATTATTCGAAGCGATATTAACCCTGGACAGCGTGGAGGAATGTTATGTATTCTTCGACGATCTCTGTACCGTGAACGAAATCCAATCCTTGTCGCAGCGGCTGGAAGTGGCGCGCATGCTGGGCAAGGGATGCACATACAACCAGATTGAAGCAGAAACGGGAGCCAGCACGGCCACGATCTCGCGCGTGAAGCGCTGCCTGAACTACGGCAATGACGGTTACAAAATGACGCTGGAGCGTCTGGGACGTTAATTCATGACGAAGCCGGGTGTGCTGGTCATCAGTCATGGCTCACGTGAACGGAAATGGGTGTCGCTTGTGGACGAGGCTGTCCACGAACTGGCATCCCGCATGGATATACCGGTCGTATCTTCGTACCTGGAATTGGTAGAGGGCCGTCTGATTCAGGACGGCATCACGGCCTTGGAAGACCAGGGTGTCACCGACATTGTGGTCATTCCTCTATTTGTCTCGTCCGGCAGCACACATGTCGACGAAATAGCTTATGCTATAGGAGCGAAGGCCGTTCCGGACATGGAGACGGACCTGGCGCCGTTTCGGGTTCGGTCCCGGGTTCATTTCGGTACGCCGATGGACGACGATCCCGAGATTGCGGCCATGGTATGGGATAAGGTGAAAGAGCTGTCCGCGAACCCGGCGAAGGAGGTCATTCTCCTCGTCGGACACGGCAGCAGGCATGATCTGTTTCGCAGCCGCTGGGAAAAGGGTATTAACTCTTTGGCACAGCGAGTTAGCGAGGTAAGCGGAACCGGCGCGGATTATGCCTTACTCAGTCCCGGCGATGTGCGGGACAAGGTGACAGCATGGATGGAGCGCGGCTGCGATGTGATCGTAGCTCCGCTTTTTTTGAGTGAGGGGTATTTTACGGAGAAGGTAATACCCGATCGGCTTCAGGGGCTGGAATGCCGGTATTCCGGCAGAACCTTGCTTCCGCATCCGCTGCTGCCGCAGTGGATGGAGTCGCAGGCCAAACGTCTTCTTCAATCCTTGAAATCATAAGTAGGTGGCGTATCGTTAATGAGAAATGCAAGGTTAATCTATAACCCAACCTCCGGCCGGGAGGAAATGAAGCGTCGGCTTGCTGATATATTGCACCGTCTGGACAGTGCTGGCATCGAAACCTCCTGTCATGCAACGACCGGAGAGGGGGATGCGACTCGCGAAGCGGCGGATGCCGTCGAGCGCGGGTACGATCTTGTGATCGCGGCCGGCGGAGACGGCACGCTCAATGAGGTCATCAACGGGATGGCCGGCAGGGATAACCTCCCGCCGCTGGGCATATTCCCGCTGGGGACCACGAACGATTTTGCGCGGGCGCTCGGCATCTCGAAGAACTGGGAGGAGTATTGCGATCTGGTGATTCGGGGCGAGACGCGTCCGATTGACGTGGGCAAAGCGAATGATCGCTACTTCATCAATATCGCAGGTGGCGGTACGCTGACCGAGCTCACCTACGAGGTGCCTAGCAAGCTGAAGACGATGATCGGGCAGCTGGCGTATTATTTGAAGGGGATCGAGAAAATGGTCAGCCTCACACCGCAGGAGCTCATCATCAACGCTAGCGGTCATCCGGCGATCCATGACGAATTCATGGTCTTCCTCATTGCGAACAGCAACTCGGTTGGCGGCTTCGACAAAATCGCGCCGGGCGCGAGCATCGACGACGGCTTGTTCGACGTCATTGCGCTTCGCAAGTGCAATCTGGCGGAGTTCGTGCGCGTGGCTACGCTAGCCCTGCGCGGCGAGCATATCAACGACAAGCGAGTCGTGCATTTCCGCACCGACTATATGGAGGTCGTCTCTCCGGGACCGGTTCAGCTGAACCTGGACGGCGAGTTCGGCGGCGTCCTGCCGGGCACGTTCCGTGTCCTGCCGCAGCATTTGCGGATTTTTGGCTGAGAATGGTGGCTGGTAGAGAGGTGGAAGGCATGGGGCGCGCGTAAGCCGTGATGGTTGCTGCCGAGGGCTCAGCGGGGACTGACCGCATTAGCGATGGATAGGCGATTGGGGCGATGGGCCATGGAACGAGATGGAACAGGCCGAGGATCGCCGCTTAGGCTCCAGGCTCTTGTAAGTAAATGATTGGATTTGCAGGCTAAATGGATTGAATAACATACGAGGCTCCCGTATAATGATGGACGTGAGCTTGTGCGCTAAGCTCCCTTGGGGGAGCTTTTTGTTGTTTAAGCGAATGAAGGTTAACGGAAGATCATCCGCTATGATTATGGATGAGACACCGATTGGGAATATAGAGTGGTAAGGGACAAGTTGAACGGAAAGAAGTGAACAGCACATCATGAAGAAGAACCGCAAAGGAAGCGACACGCGCCGCAGCGGCAAGCCGGCGGCATCGGCGGCCCTCATAGACCTGCCGGTGGCCAAGAACGACGAGGTCGTGATCGATATTATAGGAATGAACCATGACGGGGAAGGGGTCGGTCGTGCGGACGGCTACACCCTGTTCGTTCAGGGCGCGCTGCCGGGCGAGAAGGCCCGGGTGAAGGTGCTCAAGACCAAGAAACAGTATGGCTACGCCAAGCTGCTGGAGCTGGTCGAGCAGAGCCCGAACCGCATCGCGGCCCCATGCCCGATATACGACCAATGCGGCGGCTGCCAGCTGCAGCATATGAGCTATGCCGGTCAGCTGGAGTGGAAGCGCCAGCTGGTGGTGGACAACCTGGAGCGGATCGGGAAGCTGCGAGTGGTTCGAGAGGCGGCAGGTACTGGAGAGACGCGTGTGGGCGATGAGCGGAGTGGCACAGATGGTGGAGGGGACATTCAGAATTCTGAAACCAACGGGGCGAATCCTGCCGTGTCCAGCGTTGATTCAGATCAAGAGGGGATCCTCGTGCGGCCGACACTCGGTATGAGCGAGCCTTGGCGCTACCGCAACAAGTCCCAGGTGCCGATCGGCGTAACGGAAGGCGGCCTGGTCGGCGGCTTCTACGCCCGGGGCAGCCACCGGATCGTGGACATGGAGACGTGCCTCATCCAGCATGAGCAGAACGACGAGGTCGTCAGCCGCGTCAAAGCCATCGGGCGGAAGCTAGGCATCACCGCCTACAATGAAGAGACAGGTCAGGGCTTGCTTCGCCATGTCGTGGTGAAGATCGGATTTGCTACCCGAGAGATGATGATTGTGCTCGTAACCAATGGCGAGCGGATTCCACGTGTCAACGAGTGGATCTCTGCCATCCGTGAGGAGCTCCCGGCTGTGGTGAGCATCTGCAAGAACGTGAACACACGCAAAACGAACGTTATTTTCGGGGATGTGACCCGCGTCCTGTGGGGGCGTGAGGTCATTCATGACTATATCGGCGATGTGAAGTTCGCGATTTCCGCGCGTTCCTTCTATCAGGTGAACCCGGCTCAGACAGAAGTATTGTATGGTAAAACGGTGGAGTATGCCGGATTAACCGGGGAGGAGACCGTGATCGATGCGTATTGCGGCATCGGGACGATATCCCTGTTCTTGGCCCAACATGCCAAGAAGGTGTATGGGGTCGAAATCGTGAAGGAAGCGATCGAGGATGCGCGTGCCAATGCCGAGCTCAATGGTATGAAGCATGTGGAGTTCGAGGTTGGTGCATCAGAGGATGTGATTCCGCGCTGGAAAGAGCAGGGTATCGAGGCGGATGTGATCGTGGTTGATCCACCGCGCAAAGGTTGCGACCCTCGTTTGCTGGAGACGATTCTTGAGATGAAGCCGGAGCGCGTGGTGTACGTGAGTTGTAATCCGTCCACGCTGGCAAGGGATTTGCGGGTGTTGGAGGATGGCGGGTATCGGACGGTGGAGGTTACACCGGTGGATATGTTCCCGCATACGGTGCATGTGGAGAGTTGCGCACTGTTAGTGCGTCAGGTGTAGAACGCAATTAAAGTCATCTCAAAGCCTATAAAGTCGTGTTAAAGCCTAAAGTTGTGTTACAAGCCGGGCGAAATTCAGGTATCCACTCCTGTTTTTCCTCGGTTTTTTTATTGAATCAGGGAGGAGCTTCAACTCGTCAAATCCCTTTGTTTTCTCACGCATTTTCTCGAAATTTTTTTACTTATTTACTCGACCCCCTTCCCCCCCTCTTTTTTCATAGTCTTTCTTCTGTTTAGCACGACATTAATTGCGATTTGGGTCCCGATTTTCACATACTCCTACATTAAAAAATGTGGAATTAATTTAAAAAATGTAAATAAAGTAAGATAATAGTACAGCAAAAACTTGTAGCATGTCTCATGGGAGCGCTAAAGATAAATAAAGAAACAAGGAGGTTTGAAAATGACTAATAAAAGGTTTCCTTTTAAGCGCTTATCACTTTTGGTAGTTTTAGCAGTATTTCTATCCACATTTTGCGTAGCCTTACCGTCAGTGAGCGCAGCCGCTAGAGGAGCATGGGCTCCAAATACCGCATATGCAGTAAATGACACAGTAACCTATAGTGGAAGCACTTATACCTGTCTTCAGGCACATACTTCTCAAGTAGGTTGGGAACCGTCCAATGTTCCTGCTTTATGGCAGAAAGGCGGTAGCGGCGGAACTACACCACCAACCACACCACCGACAACGAACGGAGTAACATTCTATGCAGATATAAACTATGGAGGAAAAGCAGTGACACTCGGGATAGGCAATTATACACTGTCTCAGTTGAACGCAAACGGAATTCCGAATGACTGGATGTCGTCTCTTAAGGTTCCAAGCGGTTGGACGGTTGAAGTATATGAGAATGATAATTTTGGAGGAACCAAGTGGACCTTTACTTCAGATTCTTCCTGGGTTGGCAGCACGATCAATGATAAAATGTCATCGGTCAAGATTTATACGGGTTCACCACCTCCTACAGTAACTAAGCCTGCCGAGGTTCCAAGCCATATATGGACATATGTTATGAATGCGGACAATGCCTATGGGAAAGGCGGAGATTTTGCTTTATTGCTAAGTGCCGTTATCAAAAAGGAAAGCAGCTTTGGAGCAGGTTTACCGGGTAGTCCATCGGCCGGCGACGGTTTAATGCAGGTAGAACCAAACACACGCAATGCGTATTTATCTCAATTCAGCTCAAAATTTGGCCGTGCGTATAATCATAGCAGTGAACAAGATCAGGTATATCTGGGCGCGTTGATTTTAAATGAGAAGATTACGAAGTTTGGAAATATCTACAACGGATTATTGCACTACAACGGTGGAGATAACTGGTATCCGGGAGCTACGGATTCTTATGGCCGTCCGATTCTGGCAGATCAATATGCAGATGCAGTTTACGCTACTTACAAGGGCTATGGTGGTAAGAATTAAGGTGTTACATCGATAGGTAAATTGAAAAATAGCGAGACGTGAAAGGATTTGCTTGTCGAGTGGAAGCGGCTTATTTAATTTGAAAGGGCATGAGTTACCAAGCAGATCATTGCTTGCATAACCCATGCCCTTTTTTATTTATCAGGTTTTTTTCGAAGAAAGATCGAGGAAAGATCGAGGGAAAACCTTCTATCAATAGTAAGTATTCGTCCCATGTGGAGTGCCTAATATTAAAGGTTCGCAAAGGAATAGATGAGATGCGACAGGTAGTATTCTTTTGTCAAAACTGAGCCCATTTAGTGCCGGATCATCACATGAATCCATGAATCAAGAGAACGCCCCTTCAACTTCAGGGGCGTTCTCTTTTTTATAATGTAGATACTTTTCAAAAAAACGATTTTCTGAACTTGATATGTCGGTCGCCGTAAGAATTATACAAGAGCAACCACAATGTATATCAAAAAGATTCATCCCTTATATGTTTTTTATATTTTTAATATAGATAGCCACATGCTAACATATACAAATGCAGATTGAGGGGGGACTGTTATTCAGTTTCTGTTTCATGGTTTTTATTCATTCGATATAGGTGGTCCTAAATGTTAAAGAAGTCAGCGTTTCCATTACTACTGCTCAACATGTTTCTCGCTAATCTAAGTATGGGCCTAGTCATACCGATCATACCGGAACTTCTTGAGCAGTTTAGAGCAAACGGACAGGCGGCGGGCTATTTGGTCTCCTGTTTCGGCTTGACCCAATTTCTGTTCTCACCCCTTGCAGGTAATTTGTCAGATCGATATGGCCGTAAACCCATGATTATCATAGGTTTGATCTTGTTCGCCATCTCCAACTTGCTCGCAGCGTTCGCGGGCGATCTAACTTTATTATTCGTTTCGCGATTGATTGGCGGAATAGGCTCAGCCGCCTTAATCCCGTCCATCATTGCTTATATTGCGGACATTACAGCAGATGAGCAGCGCAGCAAGGCCATGTCATGGTTGGGTGCGTCGATGACATCCGGGTTTATTATTGGTCCGGGTGTCGGCGGATTGCTTGCGGAATGGGGCATTAAGATGCCCTTTTATGTGTCCGCATGCGTAGGGCTGCTGGCCATGGTTTGCAGTCTATGGGGATTGCCTGAATCGCTGTCGGCGGACCTTCGCCGGATGCGTCGCCAAGTGAAGGAGAAGAGGGAAAATGTATTCCGGCAAATCGTGCTTTCGGTTCGATCTCGGTATTTTGTCCTGTTGCTCATTGTGTTCGCCATGACCTTCGGTTTAACGCATTTTGAAGCGATTTTCCCGCTTTTTGTCGTACAAGTCTACGGATTCACGACACGTCAGATCGCTATGTTGCTTACCGTATGTTCACTCATCGGTACGTTGAACCAACTGTTGTTCACCGACCGGATCACACAACGATTCGGAGAAAAACGAATCATCGTTGCCATGCTATTGTTATCGGCAGTATCGCTTGTATTCCTATTATTCTCAGGCCATTTCTACTATGTCATGGTAGTCACGATGTTGTTTTTTACGTTCAATAATATATTGCGTCCCACGATCAATACGCTGCTGTCCAGAGTGGCCGGGGATGAACAGGGGTTTGTTGCAGGGATGAATAACGCTTATACGAGTCTCGGTACGATATTTGGACCGATGCTGGCAGGTATTTTGTTTGAAGTCCACTTTAACTTGCCCTATCTGTTTGGCGGATTCGTACTGCTAGTGAGCAGCATTTTCACGGGAAGTCGATTGAGAAATATACGATCTGTTCAACGCGGCTGATGTGTACTCATCCTCCACAATTACTGAATCTAAGAAAAAAGAATGCCCCGGTGGGGCATTCTTTTTTTAGGCGCCAAGGAACATGTTCATGTCATCTTCCACATTGGTAATCCCGCCGATCCCGAAGTTTTCCACGAGGACTTTGGCAACGTTAGGCGACAGGAATGCAGGGAGCGTAGGGCCCAGATGAATATTTTTAACGCCAAGATATAGCAGGGCAAGCAGCACGATCACCGCTTTTTGCTCATACCAGGCAATGTTGTAGGAAATCGGCAAATCATTAATATCCTCAAGGCCGAATACTTCCTTCAGCTTCAATGCAATGACGACGAGGGAGTAAGAATCATTGCATTGACCAGCGTCCAGGACCCGCGGAATACCGCCGATATCCCCTAGATCCAGTTTATTGTATTTGTATTTGGCACAGCCTGCCGTTAGAATGACCGTGTCTTTTGGAAGTTCAGCCGCAAAATCGGTGTAATAGCTGCGGGATTTCATCCGTCCATCGCAGCCGGCCATGACGAAGAAGCGGCGGATCGCCCCGGTTTTCACGGCATCGACGACTTGATCGGCCACGTTCATCACAGCGGCATGGGCGAAGCCGCCGATGATCTCACCCGTTTCAAGCTCCGTTGGAGCCGGGCATCCTTTCGCTTGCTCGATTAGTAGGGAGAAGTCTTTGGGAGCACCGTCTGTTCCTTCTGGAATATGGCGGACACCCGGAAACCCCGTGTTGCCTGTTGTATAGATACGGTCCTTATAACTGTCTTTCGGCGGAACGATACAGTTGGTTGTCATTAATATCGGTCCGTTAAAGGCTGCGAATTCGCTATTCTGCTTCCACCAGGCATTCCCGTAATTGCCTACAAAATGCTCATATTTCTTGAATGCCGGATAATAGTGGGCAGGCAGCATTTCACTGTGCGTGTACACGTCCACGCCGGTTCCTTCCGTCTGCTTCAGCAGCTCCTCCAAATCCTTCAGATCATGGCCGCTGATGAGAATGCCGGGCCGGTTGCTTACCCCGATATTGACCTTCGTAATTTCCGGATTTCCGTACACCGAGGTGTTCGCTTCATCCAGCATCGCCATGGCGTTTACGCCGTATTTACCGGTTTCCATCGTCAAAGCGACCAGATCCTGCACTTCAAGGCTGTCGTCAAGCGTGGCGGCAAGCGCACGGCGCATAAAACGGTTTAATTCGTGATCATCCTTCTCCAGATGAAGCGCGTGGTACGTATAAGCAGCCATCCCCTTCAAGCCGTAAGTAATCAATTCGCGCAGCGAGCGGATGTCTTCATTGCGGGTCGAGAGGACACCCACCGTACGTGCTTTTTCATCAAAAGCAGCTTCGTTATCCGCTTGCCAGACGGCAGCATCAGGGAGATTGGCGGTTCCTTCCGGATATTGTTCGTTATAATAGGTGCGCACCTCGCCGCGGAGCTCGATCGCTTCCCGGATTCTTCCCACAAAAACCTCGCGGTCAAAGTTGGCGTTCGTAATCGTGGCAAACAAGGAGTCCATCATAAACAGCGATACGCGCTGTTCAAGCACTTCCGGCAGGCGGAGATCCAGACTGAGAAAAGAGATGCCTTTCAGCAGATAAATCAGCAAATCCTGCAGGTTTGCCACATCATGCGGTTTGCCGCATACGCCGACGATGGTGCAGCCTGTTCCTTTGGATGCTTCCTGACATTGAAAGCAGAACATGGACGGCTGATGCTGTAAGGTCTCTTGGGCGTTGTTATTCATTATTTCTCCTCCAATTTCGTGATTATTTGTCGTAAGGTCAGTATAAGATTGCCTCGCAATTGGACTGTTGAAGACAGTATACTTCGCTCCCACAACCGACATAGTGATTGGAATCACAATTTTTTAAGTAGTGAGTTTAATCACAAACCCGTCTCGTTTCTTCTTTTAAACTGGAATTAATGATCTAAGAAGAAATGAGGAGAGAATATGTCGATTTTACCTCAAAAGAATGGACTGGGATTTTTCGAGATCCGTCTCGAATCCATCGGCGGGCTTGGCGCCAATCTGGCCGGCAAAATGCTGGCGGAAGCCGGGGTTACCGGCTCCGGACTTAACGGTTCGAATTTTTCCAGCTATGGTTCGGAGAAAAAAGGGTCGCCGGTGAAGAGCTTCGTAAGGTTCTGCGATTCCGAGGTGGAAATCCGCGATCACAGTCCCATTGAGCAGCCGCATGTCGTCGGCGTATTTCATGAAGCCTTGTATAAGACGATTGATGTCATAAGCGGATTACAGCCTGATGGAACGGTGCTTGTGAATACGGCGCGAGCGCTGTCCGAAGTGGCCATTGATCTGAACATGACCCAGGGAACGCTGGCCGTCGTTGATGCGCTGAACATTTCCGTTGAGGAAAAAACCAAAGTGAATACGGCCATGCTGGGGGCTTTGTTCCGGATTTGCAGCTTTCTAGACCCGGACGATATGCGGCAGGTGATCCGCACAACATTTGAGAAAAAGCTGCCCCACCTCGTGGAAGCGAATGTGCGGACCTTTGACAGAGGATATAACGAAGTCCGGTTCCTTTCCTTGGGAAACGGCTCAGCGCTTATAGACCCAATCGCTTTCGCAAGACCGCAGCCGATTCTTGGATATGAAACGCAGGAGCTGGGCGGGATTCTGAACGTTACGGCGAACAGTGTCCTGAAGGATCTTAGCGGCTCCCGGCAGGGATATTTGCCAGAGTACAAGATCGAGGACTGCATTCACTGTGCCGCCTGCGATACGGTATGTCCGGATTTCTGCATCGTGTGGGAGACGAAGCCGGATAAGCGCGGGAATATGCAGATGTTTATGAAAGGTATCGATTATCAGTATTGCAAAGGCTGCTTGAAGTGTATCGAAGCTTGTCCGACCACCGCTTTGGCTGCCATGTTAGAAGAGCCGCTTTATGCGGAGCAGCACCGTGTGCCGCAATCATTTCCCTATTTAACCGCGGAGGGAGTCCGATCATGAATATGCAAATTCAAGAAACAACGGAGAATAAGCTGGCGGCCGCTCAAACGGAAGTCTTCGAATCGGGCAACGAAATGGCTGCCATGGCGGCTGCCCAGATTAACTATCACATGATGGGTTATTTTCCGATTACGCCATCTACGGAAATCGCCCAATATCTTGACATGATGCGTACACGCGGCGAACATGACATCAAGCTCATTCCAGCTGACGGCGAACATGGATCGGCGGGGATTTGCTACGGTGCGGCCGCAGCCGGAGCACGGGTATTCAATGCTACCAGCGCGAATGGTTTCCTGTATATGATCGAACAGCTTCCTGTGCAAGCGGGCACACGTTTCCCGATGGTCATGAATTTGGTGACGCGTGCAGTCAGCGGACCGCTGGATATTCGCGGTGACCATTCGGATCTTTACTACGGCCTGAACACCGGCTGGGTGATTTTGACCGCCCGTTCACCGCAGGCAGTGTATGACATGAATATCATGGCGCTGCGAATCGCTGAACATGAAGACGTACGCCTGCCGGTCATTGTAGCTTATGACGGATTTTTTACATCGCACCAGAAACGCCGGGTACACATATTTACGAACCGGGAAACCGTTCAGGGATTTGTAGGGGAACAGGCGCCTGAATATCCGCATGTGCTGGACGAGAACAACCCGATCGTTGTTGGGGCTTATATGAACGGCGACGATTTGATGAACAACCACTTCCAACAGTCAAACGCCATGTACCGTGCGGGCGAGGTGTTCAAGGAAGTGGCAGAGGAATACGCGGCTTTATCCGGAAGATCCTATTCCCCGCTTGATCTGTACCGAATGGAAGACGCGGAGGTGGCTTTATTCCTGCTCAATTCGGCGGCCGAATCCTCCAAAGACGTCGTGGATCGGCTGCGGGCGAAAGGAATTAAAGCGGGCATAATTAGCCCGAATATTCTCCGGCCGTTCCCGGCAAGAGAAATCCGCGAGGCGCTTATAGGTGTCAAAGCACTGCTGGTTGGCGAACGTGCCGATTCTTACGGTGCGCACGGGGCCAATCTGACCCATGAGGTCAAAGCTGCCCTGCAGGAGATCCGTGGTCCGCAGCCTATTGTGCTGTCCCGCATATTCGGACTTGGCGGGAAAGATTATTACGCGGATGACGCGGAAGCCTTTTTTGTCTTGACGATCGAGGCCATGGAGCTCGGTTATGCCAAAGCGCCGTTTGATTATTACGGCCAAACACCGGGAGCTGAGGAGCAAAGGCTGCAGCCGGTCATTGCCCCGATGAATGGAGACAGCTTTAAATCTGGCCTGATCACCGTAAAGGTAGATGAAGGGACAAGTAAACTATCCGTTAAAGTGCCGCCGATGCGGGCGCTAGCCGCGAAACCGAAACGGTTTGCTTCCGGTCACGGAGCCTGCCCGGGCTGCGGTATTTTCCCGGCGCTGGAGCTCTTTTTCAAAGGGATTGAAGGCCATGTCGTTACTTTATTCCATACCGGCTGCGCTTATATCACAACAACGGGTTATCCGTATAACTCGCATAAGCAGAGCTTCATTCATAATTTGTTCCAGAACGGACCGGCTACTTTATCCGGCACGGTAGAGGCGTTCCTTGAGAAGAAACGCCGCGGGGAAATCGAAGTTCCCGAGGATTTCACTTTTGTGATGGTGACCGGCGACGGCGGCATGGACATCGGGATGGGTTCGGCCATCGGGACGGCGCTGCGGGGCCATAACCTGATCATTCTGGAATATGATAATGAAGGCTATATGAACACCGGTGCACAGCTTTCGTATTCTACGCCATTAGGGCATATGACCAGTACGTCCGGTGTCGGCAAACAGCAGCAGGGCAAAGCGTTCCATCACAAGGATACGGTGCAAATGATGGCAGCGGCGCATATTCCGTACGTATTCACGGGGACGGAAGCATTTCCGCAGGATCTTGTGAAAAAGGCGGCAAAAGCGCAGTGGTACGCTCAGAATGTAGGTACCGTCTACGGCAAGCTGCTGATCACATGCCCGCTGAACTGGAAATCGAGCGACAAGGATGGGGAGAACATCGTCCGCGCGGCCGTGAATTCAAACTTCTTCCCGCTGTATGAAGTAGAGCAGGGAGAAACGAATATTACGTACGATCCTGAAGCGAAGAAAAAACAGGTGCCGCTCAGCGACTGGCTGAAATATATGGGCAAATCAAGACATCTGCTCAAGGAAGAAAACAAAGAAATGCTTGGCGAATTTGAAAAAGAAGTGGAGCGGCGCTGGTCGATTCTGAAAGCGAAACACGAGAACCCGCTGCTATAAAATATTCAATTCAGCATACTAGGTTTACAACAAGGAGCGGGCATTGTCCCGCTTCTTTTTTTGTTTAGGTATGGGCGTATCGTCATGACTATGGAGAACTATAACCCAAAAGGCGCTTTTTAAGTTATAATAATTAAAAATTTGTGAAAAAACGGTGGGAGGGTTGATCATGCAGAGATCCTGGTACAAGCGTCTATTGCTCTCCTATATGCCTATTTTTGTCATTGTGATTACCTTTATATTTTTTGTTTTCTTCCAGCTGTTCAGCGAACAGAGCCGGCGGGAGGCGCTTAATGCCAATAAATCGCTTTCCTTGCAAGCGATGCGCATGGTGGACACGTCCCTGAAGGTGATCGACAATATGATCGTCCTCGAAAGCATCAACAGCAAGGCTTTGAATGATTTTTTCAAATCATCTGCCGTTGGGGATCCCTATATTAATATTCAAGCTGTTCAGAAGCTCAAGGAGATTATTAATTATTATCCCTTGATCGATTCGATTTATCTGGTGAGGAATTCGGATGGCTATGTGCTCAGCAATGCCACGAATGGATACGTAAGTACATATCCGGACCATGAATTTATTGAACAATATCAAGTATCGAAAACGCCGAAATGGACAGGCGCGAGAAATTTCGAACAATTTAAAATGAAAGGCGGCAAGCAGGTGGTCAGCCTGGTCAGAGGATCGCCTTACATGAAAAACGACTTAGGCATGATCGTTGTCAATGTGAGCACGGAATCCTTGAACAAGCTTACCGAAGAGATGCTGGATTCCAACATGAGCTTCATTCAGGTTCAGGATACCTTCGGAAATCATTTGTTCGGCACCAAAGCGGATCGTCCGCCATCCCAAGTCAATTCCCAGTATGTATCAAGCTATACGAATTGGAACTATGGAAGCGGTTTGTTGAACAACGGTTTTGTAAGCGCTATCTCTTATCTCTATAATCTTTGGTTTATCATAGGTCTTGGCATGATTGCCATCGGCTTCCTATGGATGATTTATGTTTCCAGGCGAAATTCCAAGCCGATTGAGGAGATCGCTGCCCGTTTCAGCAGCTATTCGCTTCCTGTGGTGAGCAGTGGCCGACGTAAGGGGAAGCTGGATGAATTCGCATTTATCGAATCCGCCTTTGACAACATACTGGAACAATCCAAGGAATATCAGGAGAAATACCGGGAGGATCTCCATGTCAGGACCCGGTTTATGTTCCGCCAGCTGATCGAAGGGGACTCGCCACTATCTATATCCGAATGGAAGTCTGAAGCGGCTCGACTGAATTTGCCGCTGCCACTAGATCGATATCGCATTCTCATCCTGGAGATTGATAAGTATGGGGATTTCTGCCGGGATTATTCCAAGACCGATCAAGATCTGCTTAAATTCACTCTGCGGACGGTCGTGGATGAGATCGCTTCGAAATGGGACTGCCGGCTGTGGTCGGAATGGACATCACCTTCCAACCTGTCCATTATTCTGTTTGAAGAACGGGATCAGGACAAGTTCGAGGAGGCCGTACTGGTTCCGATTGCGGAACAACTCCTGGCATGGACGCACCAAAACTTGAAATTTACAATTACGATGGGAATGGGTCGGTCGACAGATCAGATTGGCGATATTCCGCAATCCTATAAAGATGCGATGCAAGCCTTAAAGTATAAAATCGTGCTCGGTGAGAATCGTTTGATCCGCAGCGAGGATATTTCGAGCCATGGCATTGTCGAGGTTTATACGCATTTAGGTGAGATTCGTGCAATCATCCAGTCTTTCAGAATGCAGAAGGAGCAGTGGAGCGAGGATTACGATCAATGGTTTGAACAACTGAAGAACAGCTTCTTGACCAATGATGAAATATTCAGCCTGATGAATTATCTGGTTTATTACATCGGCCGCGAAATGTCGGGACTCGGCAAGGAAATTTACAACAAGTGGATACAGGAGGGATTGCCGAAGCTGACGGTTAAGGTAGATAATTCCCATTCCCTGGAACAGCTGAGACAGGAAATTAAACAAGTGCTGACGGAGCATTATGAACAGATGAAGCAGATTCATAATGACAACCAATACTCCAGCATCATTAGAAACATATGCGATTTAATTGAGCGTGACTATGCGAATCCGGATCTGTCCCTTGAAATGCTGGGCGATCGGTATCAGCTGAACGCCAAATATGTGAGCAAATTGTTTAAGGAAAATACCGGACAAAGGTTCGTTGATTTCCTGATTGATATCCGTATGAAGGAAGCGAAGCGGCTGCTGACGGAAACCGATTATTCCGTGCAGGAGATCGCAGAGCGGGTCGGATATGCCCATGCTATTTCGTTTACCCGTGTTTTCAAGAGGACGGCTGGAGTTACCCCGGGCGAATACAGGAATGGCCGGAAGGCCAAGGAACGGGGAGAAAATGATTCAGCAGTAGAAAACGGTTAAGGCGGCGATCATGGATCGCTGCCTTTTTTGATTGAGAACGAACCCGCTGTTTAGGCGTTCCGTCCGCCTGGAATGAACCCTGATTCGCTTTCTATGAGGAGGCCCAGGCGAAAATGGTTAGTCGTTTTTATTTTTGTTTCTTGTTGCCGGATGACATTGTTGTATACACTCGGTTTACATCGCAAGGACCTGAAAGTAGGTATGGACGAAAGGAGCTAACCCGCATGCCGAGACTGAACGCTAGGCTTCAAACCGAACCAAGCCTGGAACCGAAACCTCCCACAATATTGAAAGCGCTGCCAGAAGCGAAGAAAGGAAGGTCCAGAGGAAAACAAATTAAGCGTCATTGGCAGCTGTATCTCGTTCTCTTGTTACCCGTTCTTTATTTGATTATTTTCAAATACATACCGATGGCCGGTATTGTAATCGCATTCAAGAATTATAACGTCATCCAAGGAATCTGGGGCAGCGACTGGGTCGGGCTGAAATATTTTCGCCAGTTCTTCGATTCGCCGAACTTCTGGCTCTACATTAAGAATACGCTTGGCATTAGCTTCTACGGATTGATTGTAGGCTTTCCCGCACCGATCCTGCTGGCACTCGCGCTGAATGAAATCCGCAACGGCCTATTCAAGAAGACGGTACAGATGGTTTCATATGCCCCTTATTTCATATCTACGGTGATTATGGTTTCGATCATTATCGTCAACTTGACGCCAAACGTGGGGATGATCAGTAAATTTTTCGAGATGTTAGGTATGAGCAATACGAATTTTATGGGTATACCGGGCCTGTTTAAGTCCATTTACGTCTGGTCCGATGTTTGGCAATTTACAGGTTACGGAGCTATTATTTACATCGCAGCACTGTCCGGCGTTAACCCGGAGCTGTACGAATCAGCCAAGGTAGATGGCGCGTCCCGCATCCAGAAGATTCTGAACATCGATATACCAAGCCTTATTCCCGTATCGGTCATTCTGCTCATTCTCAATCTGGGCAACATCATGAAACTAGGATTCGAGAAAATATACCTGATGCAAAATCCGCTTAATTTAAGCACGTCGGAAGTCATATCCACTTATGTGTACAAGGTTGGTTTGCTGGGCTCCAGCTTCAGCTTCTCGACCGCGATCGGTCTCTTCAACTCGGTCATCAATCTTATTCTGCTGGTGTCCGTCAATTACATCGCCAGAAAGCTGTCGAACAGCAGCTTGTGGTAGGCCTGTTCTACGCAGCCCGTAAACAATAGCAACTTTGGAAAGAGAGGAGACCCTATGTTCAAAAAAGCCGCTATACGCGAATCGAAAGGCGACCGCCTATTCATGTTCTTGATCTATCTGTTCTTGACCCTGGTTCTCATTGCCGTAGCTGTACCATTAATCTACATCGTAAGCTCGTCCTTCAGCTCGCCTCAGGCGGTTACATCGGGCAAGGTGTGGCTGTTTCCCGTAGATTTTACGCTGGACGGCTACAAGGCGGTATTCAATAATCCGCAGATCGGCGTCGGCTATCTGAATTCCCTCTTTTATACCGTTGTCGGCACCCTCATCAATGTAACGCTCACGATTATGCTGGCTTATCCGCTGGCGAAGAAGTCGCTTTACGGCCGCAATTTCTTCATGGTTCTGCTGGTGATCACGATGATGTTCGAAGGAGGACTGATTCCTTATTACCTCGTCGTTAAGAATCTCCATCTGCTGGATACGCGGTGGGCCATGATTTTACCGGGGGCACTGGGGGTATTCCAGGTTATCGTCGCCAGGACGTTTTTCCAAACCACGATACCCGATGAATTGGCGGAAGCCGCGGAGCTGGACGGATGCAGTGACATCCGGTTCATATTCAGCATTGTCCTGCCATTGTCCAAACCCATTATTGCGGTCATGACCTTGATGTATGCAGTCGGGCATTGGAATGCTTATTTTGATGCACTGATCTTCTTAAGGAGTCCTGACTTGTTCCCGCTTCAAATCATTCTCAGAAACATTTTAATTCTGAATTCTGTCGATGCTTCCATGATGGCGGATGTGAGCCAGATGCAGGCGCAGCAGGGGCTCAAGGATTTGCTGAAATATTCCTTGATCGTTGTTGCCAGCTTGCCTGTGCTTATCATATATCCTTTCGTCCAGAAACATTTTGTCAAAGGCGTCATGATCGGCTCGCTAAAGGGCTGATTATGACAGAGCGATTATGGTTTCAAGGAGGTGAGGCCGTACATTATTCAGATACGGCAAAAGCTGGTGGAGGCAAAGCATAGGAAAGGGCCAAACGCCCGAAATACGGATGATAAACGGGGGGTATATTCGATGGAAAAGAGCATGAAGAAGAAAAACTGGCTAGGTGTCATTAGCTGCCTAATGGCTTGCATGCTGCTGCTTAGTGCCTGCGGCGGAACCAATTCCGGCAATCAGTCAACTGGCAAGACGGACGACAACGGCGCTGCCAATGAAGATTTATTTAATGCCGTTGGTTCCTATCCGATCGTGAAGGAGCCGATGACCATTAAAATGTTCGCGCCTCAGTATGCGTCAATCGAAAACATGGATACCAACCTATTTACCAAACATCTTGAAGAGAAGACGAACATCAATATCGCTTGGGACCTAGTACCGGAGAATGCTTTGAACGACCGCAAGCAGCTCATGCTGGCCGGTGGCGATTATCCTGAAGTCATTCTCCAAGCGAATTTGACCAAGGAAGAGCAGATGAAGTATGGGTCGCAGGGCGTGTTTATCCCTCTGAATGATTTGATTGACCAATATGCACCCAATATCAAGAAAGCGATGGAGGATATCCCATACATGAAAGCCTCCATCACGACTCCGGACGGCAACATCTATGCTTTGCCGCAGGTCAATGAATGCTACCATTGTGACAATGCGCTCAAAATGTGGATCAATAAAAAATGGCTCGATCAAGTGGGACTGCCTGTTCCAACGACCACTGACGAATTTTATACTGTGCTGAAAGCGTTCAAAGAGAAGGATCCGAACGGCAACGGCAAACAAGATGAAATCCCGCTGACAGGCTCGGATGAAATGTGGGCAGGCAACGTCTCCGCCTTCCTGATGAACTCGTTTATCCTTGATGACTACGTCGACAAGGGTTCGGGTACGTTCCTCCGCGTCATGGATGGCAAGGTTGATTTTACGGCAAACAAAGAAGAGTGGAAGCAAGGCCTCCTTTATCTGAATCAATTGTACAAAGAGGGATTAATTGATCCCGCAGCCTTTACCCAGAATGCCGATGCGGTTCAGCAAATGGCCAACCGGGAACCGGACAATATTATGGGTACGTTATCAACTGCTTTAATCAGTTATGCTTACAGCATGGATGATAAGGCGCCGCGTCATAAAGATTATGTTGCCCTGCCGCCGCTGAAAGGCCCGAACGGTGTGCAGCAGACGCTGAATTTTGCGGGAATCGGAGTTTCGCAATTTGCGATTACGAATAAAGCGACGAAAGAGCAGCAGATTGCCGCCATCCGGTTAGCGGATTATCTGTATACGGAAGAAGCGATCGTGTTGCAGGAATATGGCCCTGAAGGCAAAGGGTGGCGGAAAGCTGAATCCGGAGAAAAGGGTATGGATGGAAAGCAGGCTAAATATACGGCTATTCCTATCCCCGATAAAAAGCCGACGCATAATGACGGTTGGGAGCAGATCGGTCCATCACTGAGAACCTACGCTTATCGTGCGTCCTGGACAGCTCCTCAGGATCCGCTCGCTCCCGATGGATACGGTACTCGTCTGAATCAAGTCTCCGAGGAATATGAACCGTATCAATCCAAGGAGCAATATCCATCGGGATTGTTCATCGCGCTTGAAGATGCCGAACTCGTAGCTCAGATCAAGACAACGCTTGTCGACTACGTGAAATCCAATATGGCCCAGTTTATTACAGGCTCCAAAGATATTAACAAAGAATGGGATGCATATGTGAAAGGACTGGATGGCATGCAGCTGAACCAGTACCTGGAAATCTATCAAAAGGCATTGGATGCCGGAAAATAATGCGAAATCGGTTCCCTGCGCACGGGTCTCCCTTGCGCAGGGGATCATCATTTTCATAGAAAGCAGGTGTATGATTCAATGAATGAACTTGCAAAGCCATCTCCGCAGCAGCTGGCATGGCAGGATATGGAGCTGGGTATGTTCTGCCATTTCGGTATGAATACGTTTTGCGATCAGGAATGGGGAGACGGAACGGATTCGGCGGAGCTCTTCAATCCGGAGCAGTTTGATGCACGGCAGTGGGCCAGAACTGCAAAACGCGCCGGCTTCAAATATCTGGTATTGACCGCAAAGCATCATGACGGGTTCTGTCTGTGGCCGACGAAAACGACCGATTACTCCGTGAAGTCCAGTCCATGGAAAGGCGGCAAAGGGGATGTCGTCCGGGAAGTTGCCGATGCCTGCAGAGAGGAAGGACTCCAGTTCGGGTTGTATTTGTCCCCCTGGGACCGACATGAACCTTGCTATCCCGATAAAGAGGCTTATGACGATTTTTACGCGGAGCAATTAACGGAGCTTCTGACCGGGTATGGACCTTTGGTCGAAGTATGGTTCGACGGAGCCGGTTCCCAAGGCAGGGAATACGATTGGAACAGAATCATCGGTCTGGTGGATCAATATCAGCCGGATGCCATGGTCTTTAATATGGGGCGCCCAACGATTCGCTGGGTAGGAAATGAAGACGGCGTTGCGCCTTATCCCTGCTGGAATACGGCCACCACAGCGAGGGAGAGCATGTTCACCAGTGACATGATGACCTGGATGGAAGGAACCCCGGCCTGGGTACCGGCCGAATGCGATGTTCCGATACGCAAGCTTCACTGGTTCTGGCATCCTGACGATGAAGCAAGCTTAAGAAGCCTGGAGGAAGTATTGGATATTTATTACCGCTCGGTCGGCCATGGCGCTACGCTGCTCTTGAATATATCCCCGGACAACCGCGGGCTGCTGCCTGAAGTGGATGTGGAGCGCGTCATCGAATTCGGAGATGAAATCCGCCGCAGATTTGGGCAGCCGGTTGGCCAAACGAGTGGAGAAGGAACCGAGCTGCTTCTGAAGCTGGAGTTTATTCAGCCAGTCAATCACGTCATCATCATGGAAGACATTGCCCATGGGGAGCGTGTGCGTGAATATGTGCTTGAAGCATTCAGCCATGGCGAATGGAAAGAGCTTGTACGTGGAAGTGCGATCGGGCATAAAAAAATTGACCGTTTCAATACCATCGAAACCGATCAATTGCGGGTTCGTATTCTTTCCAGCGTGGAGCAGCCTTTGATCCGCAATTTAGCTGCATATCACGTAGAATGAAATTAGTAAAACCAAGAACAGACTGCCACGGCAGTCTGTTCTTGTTATTTAATGTTATGGGTTGTTTTTTGGCAGGGGTTTATTCATACTGAAAAAGATGTGCAGATTGATCCCGCGCCCCTCAGGGTTTGAAAACATAGGAGGAACCATGTCCTGGAGCAAATTGAAGCAACAGCTGGAGAGTTTTCTCAGTCCTGCATTAGCCGGAAGAGTTGAATATCGCGCAACCGGTTATCGTTATTTACCTGATAAAGCAGGGCTTTGTTATATATCGGTAGATAAAAAGAACGTACTCCATATGAGTGATAAAACCAACTCCATAAGGTGGTATCAGACGGAGCTGGAAATCAAGAATGATCCCCATATCCAAATTCCGATCAGCGACGATGAATTGGAAGCCGTCAGAAAGGAAACCAAAGGGACCGTTCCAGAAGATCGTCTCAACGTCATTGCAAGAAATAGAAAAGTATCGGTCCTCGCAAAAGAGCTTTTGTCAGCACAGGCTGCATTAAGTAAATCCAATTTTGTCGCTACGGCGAATAAGTTCTTATCTACTTCTATAGAAGAGAGCATGGAGAGCGATGATATCTTATTGAATATTCTAGCTTTGGTGGACAGACGCGTCGGCAAAAAGCGGATTGTAAACATGGCAGACAGGATGAAGCTAAAACATCCGATTGTGCAATATTTTTATGAACTGCGGCGCCGTGCGTGATGAGCATGAACTTGCATTAACGGGTCACATCGTTTTAGGAGTGCCTTCACTGCTGCGATTAACATATACTGCCGTTTGATTTAAGCTGCTTAAACATGCTATAAGTGAAGAAAAAGCAAGGACCTGAACAGGTTGTATTTACTATTTCGGGATAAAGATTTGTCCTGGTATGTATAGAGGAGTTTTTAATATGAAAGACAATTTTTGGCGTGATTTACCGCGGCCTTTCTTTATACTGGCGCCAATGGAAGATGTGACGGATGTTGTGTTTCGCCATGTCGTAAGTGAAGCAGCCAGACCGGATGTGTTTTTTACGGAGTTTGCGAATACCGAGAGCTATTGCCACCCGGATGGGAACCACAGTGTGCGCGGACGTTTGACTTTTACGGAGGATGAACAGCCGATGGTAGCCCATATCTGGGGAGATAAGCCGGAATACTTTCGTCAGATGAGTATCGGCATGGCGAAAGAAGGGTTTCAAGGCATCGATATTAATATGGGTTGTCCTGTAGCGAATGTAGCGGAGAATGGGAAGGGAAGCGGGCTGATCTGCCGTCCCGACGTTGCAGCGGACATTATCCAGGCGGCCAAAGCCGGGGGATTGCCCGTCAGTGTAAAAACAAGGCTCGGTTTCACCGCGGTAGACGAATGGCGCGACTGGTTGACCCATATTTTGAAGCAAGACATTGTGAATCTGTCGATTCATCTGCGGACAAGAGAGGAAATGAGCAAGGTCGACGCGCATTGGGAACTGATTCCGGAGATTAAGAAGCTTCGTGATGAGGTGGCACCCGATACACTGCTGACCATTAACGGGGATATTCCTGACCGTCAGACCGGCCTGAAGCTCGCTGAACAATACGGTGTGGATGGCATTATGATCGGGCGCGGGATTTTTCATAATCCATTCGCTTTTGAGAAGGAGGCGAAGGATCATAGCAGCGAGGAATTGCTTGGTCTGCTGCGGCTGCATCTGGATCTCCATGATCAATATTCGGCACAGATGAGGCGCTCCTTCAGCGCACTTGTCCGCTTCTTCAAAATCTATGTCCGCGGATTCCGAGGGGCAAGCGAACTCCGAAATCACTTAATGAACGCAAAGTCAACAAGCGAAGTTCGTGCGCTGCTCGATGAGTTTGGAAGCAAGCATTCTGATGAGGCAGATGAACGAGGAAATTAAATGGACAGGCTGGAGAACACCAGCGCTTCAGGAGAACAAATAACACTTTTGGAAAACATGGCCGACTCGGCTGTGTTTTTTCTTTTGGACAATCTCAGCCCGTCATGCTTGCTATAGCTTTTAGCTATAACTAGTTATGAGATTTTGGTATGCCTTATAACTCTGCTCGTCGTGATATGATATCGCTATACAACGAGGGGGTTATGTACATGACTGATAAGTTCCAGATCGTAGGAAGTTTGTTGCGGCCCGAAGAGCTGCTGAAATATAAAACGCAAATTGAACATCGTGATGATATCCAGTATCCGTTCTATGATAACTTCGAAGGGTATGCCGAGTGCGAGACCGAGGCGATCAAACAGGTCGTGAAAAAGGAAATCGAGCATAACCTGTCGGTTGTTACGGACGGCGAATTCTCCAAATCGATGTGGCATCTGGATTTTGTATGGGGCTTTGACGGAGCCCAGCGTTATATCGCGGACCATGGCTACTTTTTCCGGGATGTGGACGGAACCTCGAAATATGAAACACGCAAAGATATTGGCCTGCGCATTACAGGCAAACTGAGCGGAAAGAATCATCACTTCATTAAGTTGTTCAAACAGCTGCAAGAAACGGCTGGCGATCAGCCAACGAAGCTTTGCGTACCGTCACCTTCCCATATCTATGGTGAACTTTCCTGGTCGGATAACATTGGCGGCACGGATGCGGTTTATCAGAACAAACAAGAGCTCAAGGCGGGCCTTGTGAGCGCGTATAAGGAATTCGTGGAGGAATTCGCTGCGGCAGGCGGCAAAATTCTTCAGTTCGATGATTGCTTGTGGGAGCTGTTTGCAGACGACAACCCGAACTCTCCGTTTACAGGGGAGCATATTAATCAAGCAGAGGTTCAGGGTCTCGCCACCGAATTTATTGAGATTAACAATACGGTGATTGACTTCGGTCATAGCCTCGGCTTGAAAATGTGGACACACAACTGCCGCGGGAACTATGATTCCCGCAACATGGGCGGTGGATCTTATGCGAAAATCGCCAACCTGTTCCTGAAGCAGTTGAAATATGATCGCTTCTTCCTGGAATGGGATGATGATCGTGCGGGTTCGATTGAAGCACTGGAGGTATTCAAGGACAGACCGGAAACGGAGATTGTTCTGGGCCTGCTGTCTTCCAAAACCAATACGCTGGATGATGAAGCACGCGTCATCCGTCTGCTTGACGAAGCATCCAAAATCATTGATAAGGATCGTCTGCTGCTCTCGCATCAATGCGGCTTTGCATCCTGCGATGGCGGGAACGAGCTAAGCGAAGCAGAGCAATGGGCAAAAATCGATCAAGGTCAACGGATTGCCAAGCAATACTGGGGTAGCTAGACAATACAACGAGATATTAATATAAACGGCGACCTTCTCCCGGAATTCAATCAGGGAGAGGTCGCCGTGTTTTTTTGGATGGTCCCTAGTTGTTCAATGTGATCAAACGATCATTTCTGGTCTTTGCATGAGTCATACCTCCAATTATATTCTGAGCAGGATGATTTTGTTGCGTCTCACAAATGGGGTGCACTTCATTTGAGGACTGTTTTTTGTTAAGAATGGATAAGATCCGAAAGATCAACTTAGTGAGCAGAGTCCTTTATCAAATATTCCATGTTTAGCATACCGTTAATCCGCTGTCTGCACCGCCGAATGCCGCGATGCCATGCTGGACAATACAAACACGGCAATGATGGCGATGAGAACGCCGAATACCCCGAACCAGGTAATGGATGCCAAAGAAACACGGTTAACGATCAGCCCGCCGATTCCTGCGCCAACAGCCATGGCAAGTTGCATCATGGAACTGTTCAAGCTTAGCATGACGCCCGAGGATTCAGGAACAAGCGAGACCAGGTTAAATTGCTGCGCCGGAGCGGATGACCAGGCGGCAAAAGACCAGAGGATCAAAATGGCGAATACGGCAATGATCGACTGTCCGACTAAGGATAGCAAAATCAACGAAATGACATGAAGCACCATCCCTGAAACGAGCGTGAATATAATGCCCCGTTTATCCGCGCTGTAGCCGCCGACTTTCGAGCCAATCAAACTGGCAATGCCGAACACGAACAGAGCTGCGCTAATCAATGATTCATTTAAATGAGTCACCTCTAGCAGAAAAGGGGAGATGTAAGTATAGGCGAGGGAATATCCGCCCAACCAGAAAAAAGTAATCGCTAAAGCAACCAAAACCTGAGGTTTTTTTAACAAAGCAAATTGTTTAATCAAAGGGACAGGCTTGTCGCCCTGCAAACGTGGAAAAACCGCAGAAATGACAAGCATGGCGATGACCCCGACAATTGCGATGGCCAGAAATACCGCTTTCCAGCCAAAAGCCGAGGCTACCATTCTGCCGAGTGGGACGCCGATGATGAGCGATGCGGTAATGCCCATGGTAACGTTGGCGATGGCGCTGGCTTGCTTGCCTGGCGGAGCGATTTTGGCGGCGATACTGAGCGCGTTAACGGTGACCACCCCGGCGCCTAACGCCGTAATGATTCTGGCGGCAATGAAGAGACCGAAGCCGGACAATATAAATGTCAGCAGATTTGCGATAATAAAGAGGCCCAGCGAATAAAGTAAAAGCTTACGCCGGTCCATTTTGGCCGTCAGCGCCATTAAAATAGGCGTGCCGACCGCATAGGCCAGGGAATAAACCGTAATGAGCTGGCCTGCTGCCGCAACACTTGTTCCCATCGTCTCTGCGATCCGGTCCAATACCCCCGAAATGATGTAATTGGATGTTCCAACTAAAAAGCTGACCAAGGCTAGAACGTAAACTTTCCATGTGCTATTCATAATTCACTCTCCTGATGTGTTTAAATAACGATGTTTTGAAAATATTGAAATAAAAATATAAACCGAAATTTATGCATATATCAGCATATACTCATATTTAGGCAGGATCTCCATCAAACATAATCTGCGCCTTCGCCAAATCGAATCTAGCACCATCCAGCTAATATAGCTGTACGACGCCTTGTTAGAATCTGATGCGTAGAACCTGTAAAATACCTTAGCTCGCCGTTGATTATGCGGGTGCCACAATTTTGTTATTCCTTAGGCATTTCGTTAAAGAAAGCAACATCATCGACTGCCAGCCTCACCGTCGGATGACCGGGCTTCGCCTCCTTGCCGATGGCGATCAGCATAATCGGAACGTAGCGTTCCACGAACGATTTTGCCGTCTCTGCAGACATGTAACCCGCATCGACCGCCTTTCCGTAAATTTTCTCGGCCAATTTATATCACTCCAAATCTCCGAGTACCGCAATGACAGCCGAAGCCTCGACCAATTGCTGTTGATTGAATACGATCGGAAGCAGCTTCTGCTTCAGCGCCGGCGAATCGATAACGAGAAACCGCCACGGCTGCAGGTTAGCGGCTGAAGCGGCCAGCGTGGCTTGCCTCAATATCTCGGTCAATTCCTCCCGCGAAATCTTGATCTCGGGATCATAGCTACGAACCGACCGACGTTTCCGAATAACATCAAAAAAAGTTGGTGCTCCATCGTTAGTGACGGTCGTGAAACCGACATGGTTCTCTCCTCCTTTTGGAAAAGCGGTATTCTGCATTTTGTTTCAATACAACATTAGTTGTTTGAACAACACCTGTTGTATTTATATGTTATGATAACAACAGAATGGTACGCAATCATCAATAACCATAAACCGTTGTATAGGCAACACCATCTCTATAATGTCGTTTTATTGGGGAGATCAAAATCATGGCAATTAAAAAGAATGAAGCTGATCCTCGTGTGATACGTACACGGCGACTCCTTCAGGACGCTTTTGCTTCGTTAATTCAAGAAAAAGACTTTGAATCGATAACCGTTAGGGATATTGCAGAGCGGGCTACTGTTAACAGAGCGACTTTTTATGCGCACTTTGTAGATAAATTCGAAATTCTAGAGGCCAGACTAATGGAATCCTTTATGGCAATCATAAATCGTAGAATAAGCGGTCACGAAGTATTAAATGAAGAAACCATTCAGAGTATTTTTCTGGGGGTGTGCGATTTTCACAAGAGTCTAAGCACTATGTGCAAAAGAAGGTATACATCGCTTGGAGCTGTATTCGAAATTCAAATAAAGGAAAAAATTCAAACGATACTTCTTTCCTTTATAGACAAAGACAAGATGCTGTCGAGTCCAAACGCGCAATTCTTAATAAATACAGCTACTAACATGTTAAGTTGGGGGATGTATGGGGCGGCCTACGCTTGGAACAAAGAGGGGCGTCTAATAAGTGCGGAATCATTCGTTAAACAGACTATGCCCTTAGTGATGAACGGAGCTAAAGAATTGCTGGGATAGGTCCTGTCGCTATTGCTCTATCCTGCGGAAGAAACAAGATGCAATGCGGACAATTTGCGAATCCTTATTCAGGAGCGAGGCTTGTACCGACCGTTTAAGAGCGTACCGGAATCATGAGTTTGAGGCGATTCATCTGGCGGCACTGGATATCTGGACCGTGTTTGAATAGAAGGGCTGTTTGGGTCGGATGGTTGCATCCATAGAATGGCCAGGTATGAATATCAAACCGTACTAATTAATTTTCCGAGAGGGGAGCGAGGCGATGATATATTTAAATAACTTCAAACTCTCTTCTATCATTTCGAGCAACCCGAATATCTATCCCGATCATGTGTTCAGGCACATGGCAGGGGAGGTTCTGCTGTTTGATCGAATCACGGTATTATACGGCAGTAATGGCTCCGGCAAATCCACCTTGCTGAATCTGATCGCCAACAAATTGGGTATTGCGGGCGCTGAGCGAATGACAAGCTATGGTCATAACGTGTACGCGCAGCGGTTTATCGAGGAAAGCAGCTATCAGCTCGGGCATGATGAACAGGAGCGTCCCCTATATAAGCTTCCCGACGGGAGCCGGTACATCAAGTCAGAGGATCTGTTGTATGAAATCAAGAAAATACAGCAGGAAAGCGTGCTTCGCGAAGGGCTGCTGCATGAGCAACTCGTTCAGGGAAAGAGCAAGGCCGAGGTAGAAGAGCTGGAGCAGTCGTATGAATTCAAGAAGAAGATGGACATCATTCAATTCGCTCAGGAGAAGTATTCGAACGGGGAAAGCTCGATGCAGTTTTTTGAGGAGCATCTGCTCCCCGGGCAGCTGTATTTATTGGATGAACCGGAAACGTCGCTTTCTCCGGCGAATCAAATCAAGCTGGCCGAGCAAATGAACGATCTGGCGCGTTATTTTGACAGTCAGTTTATTATTGCTACGCATTCTCCCTTTGTTCTGGGTACGCTTCATGCGAAGATCTACAATCTCGATGCCAAGATGTTGCAAACGGCCGAATGGTTTGAGCTGGACCATGTACAATTCTTTTATCGGTTTTTTCTTAAGCATCAACGTTTGTTTGAATGAATAGGTTTGAGTTTCCGGAAGAGGTATCCTTCAGAGTGAGGATATCTCTTTTTGGTATGGAGCTCCCACTAGGAATATCCTCGACTCAGTTATTTAAATATGCCACAATAGAAGATCAGGGCCACAGGAAATGAACCCTAGGCACAGCAATGTATGCCGCAAGATCACTTACCAATTTGCGTTCCAATAATTTATACTAATTAAGCCAGATTATATTGAAGGAGCTGCCGAATCGGATATGAACAAAAAAGAAGTCGCCAATATACGCAAGCAATTTAAGCTGGATCACGATTTAATGAATATTTACGATATTCTCAATGTCTATATTACGAAGGAAACGAATGAAATCTATCACTGGGAGCGCCTGCCGTTCGAGCTGGTGGATCGGGAGAAGCAAGAGTTATACATGGGGAATTTCAAAAAACTGCTGACCGGCGAACTGGATCAAAAATTGTTCGAATTGAGGTTTCAGGAAGCAGCGGAGGAACCGGCGCAGGTCATGCTTCACCAAGCGCTCGTGTCGGGTGATCCGGAAGAATGGCAGGACTTGATGCTGATGCTGGTGGATCGAATGCTGAAGGATGCCCAATATGAGCGGGATATGGTGGTCACGTTCGTTCGGGGACAGTATTATTTGCCGACCAAGGCGAGAAACGATGAAGCGGAAGAGAGCGAGAAGAACGAGGTGTTCGCCCATCCGTTCATTCTATGCAGCGTGAATTCTACGGAGAAACAACGGAAAACGCTCTTGTTCGATTATGTGGAGCGGGAGTTCAAGTACAATGTCATCGTGGATCCGATTATCAAGTTAAGTGCGCCAGAGCAAGGATTCCTGTACCCTAGCGTGACGGACAATTATTCCGATGTGAATCGTATTTTGTATTGTACGGGAAAATCGAATTTTCCGGATCCGCATTTTGTCGAACAGGTCTTGAACGGAGAACGATCCGTGACGGCACTCGAAGAGCGAGCGATCTTCGAGGATATCGTCAAGGAAGTGGCCGGCGAACAGCTCGATTCAGCCACCATCGCCCAGGTGTACGAGGAAATCAACCGGGTGATCGAAATGAACGAAGAGACGAAGGAGGAAGAACCTCCGAAGCTGGATTATAAAGATCTGGAGCGCGTGCTGAACGCAAGCGGCGTAGAGGACGTGACGACGGAGAAGGTGGAGCGGGCATTCGAAACCATCGTGGACAACAAGAACTATGAGATGAAAGCAACCAGCGTCATGCCGAAGTATACTACCAAATCCATTAAGATTGAAACCAAGGTAGCTACGATTTCGGTGAGCCCGCAGGATTTAAGATATGTCAAACAGGTGAATTTTCAAGGTAAACGCAACATCATGATTGAAGTCGACGAAGATGTCGCGATTGAAGGATTTATGCTGGCTTCAGAGACGCTTTTAAGTTAAATCAGTTCCATTTTAGACAAGATCAGGTATCGTACGCAGGAACAGACCGCTATCCCACAGTTGGATGGCGGTCTTTTTGTTTTTCTTCCTTTTGGAAAATTGCGTCCGGAGTCAGTCATCGCATTCCCTTTGCAGTCGCTAAAGCGAAATCCTTCCTGAGGCTGATGATGGAATACATCGCGTGTCGGGTGTCTCTTGTACTGTAAGGTGTAATGATGAGATTAAACGCATCAAGGCCAACTGAAAATCCAATACGGGGAGATGTACGAAGTGACAACGTTAATCGAATTCAAAAAGGTAACCAAGGCCTATCCAATCGGCGAAGTGACGATTCAAGCCCTTGCGGGCGTTGACTTCTCCATATTAGAGGGGGAATTCGTCGTGATCCTAGGGGCTAGCGGGGCAGGGAAAAGCACGATTTTGAACATTCTCGGCGGGATGGATACGGCAACCTCGGGACAAGTGTTTGTTGGAGATCAAGAGATTACGGGATGGAGCGAGAAGAGATTAACCGAATACCGCGGCGAGCAGGTTGGCTTCGTATTTCAATTCTATAACCTGATTCCGAATTTGAATGCGCTGGAGAACGTGGAATTTGCGACAGAGGTATGTAAGGACCATCTGGATGCACGAGATATTTTACATAAGGTTGGACTAACGGATCGTTTGAAGAACTTCCCTTCCCAGCTCTCTGGCGGCGAACAGCAAAGAGTTGCGATCGCAAGAGCGGTTGCCAAGAATCCCGCGCTTCTCCTCTGCGACGAACCCACCGGTGCTCTGGATTATGTGACAGGAAAGTCGGTCTTAAAGCTTCTGCAAGATTTGAACCAGGAAACGAAGACATGCGTCGTGCTGTCACCCATAACTCGGCCATCGCGCCGATGGCGGATAAAGTGATCCGCGTCAAGAGCGGGAAGATCGAGAGCATCACGATCAATGAGCACAAACAAAGCGTTGAAGGGATCGAGTGGTGATGAAGATTTTAGCGTTAAAATTATTAAGGGACATGAAACAGTCGGTGGGACAATTCATAGCCATAGTTTTGGTCATCGCGGTGGGAGCTTTTTTCTACACGGGGCTGGTCACCTTGAGCGACAATCTTAGCGGCTATACGAAGGGGTATTTTCAAGAGCATAATCTAAGCGACTTGAACGTCTATTACAGTCAAATTTCCGCAGAGGATGTGGCGGATTTACGAAGCATTGATGGCATTCAAAATATTGAAGGGCGTTATACCGTCCAGGCCGAACAGGCTTTTGAGGATGATAAGGCTTCATTAACGGTGCATTCGATCCCCGTACCTAATACAATCAACACGTCCAGGATGATGGAGGGCAGGATGCCAGCAGGGCCGAATGAGATCCTGTTGGACTCCCACTATGCCGAAGCGCATCATTACCGTGTTGGTAATTCCATCCTCCTCCGTGTGAATGACAAGGACATGACGTTCACGATCAGCGGCTTGAATGAGAATGTCGAGCATGCCAAGAAGAACGAAACCCAGGACCACCAAGCTTATGGAATCGCTTATATCCCCGAAGAGACCATTCCTGAAATCGCTGGCGGCATGTTCTACAATGAGATCCTGATTGATGCCAAGGACGGTTACGACATGGACCAGTTAGGCCAGTTAGGCCAGGCCATTGAAGCACATTCCCAGTCACTCCCTTATGTAAGCCAGGTTAGCAAAGAACGGACCTTCAACTATTCCCAGACCCAGCAAACGATTCATAATAACAAGCTGATGAGCAGGGTGATCCCGATCGTTCTCTTTTTGATTGAAGCGGTGATCCTGTTTCTGATCATGTCGAGGATTATCGATTCCCAGCGAAACCAAGTGGGCATTATGAAAGCTTTAGGGGTGAAAAAAAGAAGCATCATGCTGCATTACATGGGTTACCCCGTGCTGGCAGGCGTCATCGGCTCTATCCTGGGCTATGCCATCGCTGCCGCCCTGTTCATTCCACTCATAACAACGTCGATTGGAAGAAGCTACTCCCTGCCTGACCTGACGTTCTCCCTTTCGTTCTTTACGCTCCTACCTCCAATGATCTGCTCCAGTGCGTTTGGCATGCTGTCCTGCTATTTCAGCGGCAGAGCGATTTTACAAGAACGTGCTGCGCAGGCGATGCGTCCGAAACCGCCCAAGAAGGTGAAGAAGCTGCTCATCGAGAACATTCCAGGGATGTGGAGTCGTCTGTCCTACAGCAACAAGATTATTCTAAGAAATATCTTCTTAAATAAACAAAAAGCACTCGCGAGCTCCGTTGGCGTTGTGGTCAGTACGGTTTTGTTGATCACGGCTTTTGGCACGCAGACGGCCCTGCTCAAGGTAGCCGGTCAGATTGAAGAGGTAAATACGTATGATTTACGAGTCGATTATGCGATAGGATCGTTCCCGGATAGGGCAGCACTGCCGTCCGGCATTGCAGACCATTATGGGTTGTCCACCTACCCTGTGGAACTCATCCAAGGGGAAAACAAAGAAAACGCTACGCTCGTGGTAACGGAGCAGGATAATGAGCTGATTCGCTTTTATGATGAACAAGGCAATCGGCTATCGTTAGAAGATCATGGCGTGTTGGTACCGAAATCTTACGCGGATCAGTATCATATTGCTGAAGGGGATACGATCCAGCTTCAATTCACCGCACCGGAGCTTAACCAAACCATCGTCGATATGAAGGTTCTGGATATCTCCACACAATACTCGAATCCGTCGTTCTACAGTACACCGAACTATATGAAGAGTTTGGGTATCGACTATGATCCATCCTCGCTGTTAGTGAGCGTCTATAGCGCTGCCGATCTGGCGGGCGTTCGCAGCTTCTTCGAACAGGACCCGCAGGTGAAGGCCATTGCGGACAAGGATGATCTCAAGAAATCAGCGCAGTATATGCTGAAGCAAAACAGCTTTATCTTCATCATGTTTATCATCTGCGCCGTCATTCTGTCCTTCGGTGCCATCTACACGATCTCTTCCATCAACATCTATGAAAGGAACCGTGAGCTTGCCACCCTGAAGGTCTTAGGCTATCCCAAACGTAAAATCAAC
Source organism: Priestia sp. BR_2 (assembly GCF_041954005.1). Taxonomy (NCBI): domain Bacteria; kingdom Bacillati; phylum Bacillota; class Bacilli; order Caryophanales; family Bacillaceae; genus Priestia; species Priestia sp. BR_2. Next base: position 38,434 of record NZ_JAVFHM010000122.1, read on the forward strand.
CGGCTAATCTTCTCTGAGAACATGCTGCTAACCGCTTTTGCGGTCATTGTCGCCCTGCCGATCAGCGGTTATGTCTATTCCATCATCATCCAGGCGCTTTCGAGTACGCATCAGCAAATTCCGGATCAATTAAACCTTGTGATTATGCTGGCATCGGTTGTGCTGGTGTTCATCCTGACCCTCCTCTCCAACCTCATGCTGCGGAAGAAAGTGACGCGGATTCATATGATTGAATCGTTGAAGGGTGTGGAGTGAAATGGATGCCCGCAGCACCGAGTACTCTAGGCCGCTAAAATATCGGTTGTTAGATATAAAATGAGGGGATTGTGAGTGACACCATGACATAAGAAAGCGCCACGCCTTTTTCATGAGACGTGGCGCTTTTATAAATCTAGCGGCGATGCGTTGACATCCCTAATAATCATCGCTTTAGTAGATATAACTACTTGGGGTGTAGTCGCATGTCTAACAGCAAAGAGAACTTATGAGGAATTAACCATCAACTACACTCATTTGCACACCAGCTGCGGTTAGCCTTTGGACATTAAAATGAGCTTTGTTTCTCGTCATCTTCTTTATACCAAAGATTCATTTTCTTTTCCATTAAACACAAACCAAACTCCTCTGTCCTCGATGGGTAGCATAGCCTCCTATCTGATTTGATTCAATGCAGGGGTGTTTCATTCATAGCCGGCTATTTCAATAAAATAAAATAATAAAGAGAGACACCAAACGTACCTCTTGTAATTGGTGTTATCAATAATGAATGGATAATATTGAAAAATATAGGAGAAGTTTAATGGATTATTCGTCAATAGCAAAGGAACCGCGTATCTTATCCAGAGAATTAACATATAACATGTCTGGTAATTACGTCTAAACGAGAGGTGATTCATATTTATGGTGTTTAGCAGTAATAACTCTAAAAAAATCCAAAAGGGTATGTTTATCGGTATAATCGTTGTTGGTTTATCAACAATCATTGCTTGTAGTCCTAAAGAAATAAAAGAAACAGAGTTAATAACTGATTATAATCGGCATTTGATTGGAAAAGAAACAAGTGGCGATTATATGATATATCGAAACGGGGTTTATATTGATTCTAATGGAGTCGAGTACTCACCAGAGGAATTAAAGAATAGAACGCGAAATGGTCTTCCTGAGAACCGGATTATCACAAAGATAATGGAAGAAAATTTTATGCCTCCCTCAATTTTTGAGTTAGAAACAAAAGAAAAAAACGGAGTATTTATTTCCCCTGAGATAATTACTGTAAATGGTTCATTAAACGTCTTAACAGATACTAATGGATCGGGGTGGGAACTAAAAGCGGGTGACTCTGTAGAATATGAATTTGAAAAGTATAAATCGGAGGTGGTCGAAAATCAAAATATATTAATTGGTTACGTTAGAGACGGCGTTCTATATCCATCGCAAAAATTCGATCAATTAAAGGGGAATTACAATTTAACTATTGAGGAATCAGGGCAATATTACTTTTACATAATAAATGCAAGTTCTGATACGATTGCCTTGAAAGAGGGAACTTTAAGGCTGACAAAAAATAACTGATTTTTTTTATTATTTATTCTACTCTTTTAATTTTAAGGAGACAATAATCAATGAAGAAAAAAATGATAAAGTTACATCGGTAAGCGCTGCAGGATCTACTAGTGGTACAAAAAAAGAAGCTTCTAGCATAGATACTACTCAAAGCTTGATACTAATGACAATGTGAGCGGAAACCCTAATACAGAAATAAGAAGATGTGCAAATAGTTTTGTGAACGATAGTTCATCAAGTATAGCTAATATATCAGTACATTACACCGGGAAATAGGAGTTGTTCATTTTGAAAATTGTCGTAATGCTATTTGTTGTCTTCCTTATTATAGGTGCTTCTGAATTTCTTCCGAAAATTATTGGGGCAGACGGCGATTGGATTGCCTTGTACGTATCAGCAGGGTTAATAGCCTATTTGTCTGGAGAGTTGTATGAGGTGAAAAGAAAAATGAATAAGTAATATGAGAGGAAGGTTTATTTTGGCCAGCTGTAGGCCGCGACCTGTGTGCTTGTTGGAGGAATTAAAACACTAAACAAATCACCGAGGGAGAAGAACACAATTGAAAATAAGATTGCAGATAACCGAGTTTGTATTTTCATTATCATTCACTATGGCTATTATCGGGAGTTTTTTTGCTTTTCGAGCTAATATTCTCGGTACATTAATTTCTCTTATTTTAATAATAGCTGCTATTATTTATGCTATTGTCGAAGTAACCATTTCCAACAAAAAATACCGACAAGGTATAGGGTACAATCGGTTGTTTAATACGTTTGAATTTCATATTGGATCCCTCACGGATTGGAGTATGATTGCTAAAAGAGCGGCAAAAATTCGACGACTAGCTTTGAAAAAGGGGGTTAGTGTATTATTTTTTACTGATCATTACAAGGAAGAACGGCTTCATGAACTGGCAAAAAATACGAATATTTCAATAGAGATTCGACGGGCTAATCCGTTGCAATGGTTGGCTTATAAATGTACAAGTATTGGGGCTACTTTCTACAAGATAGAGGCATGGAAACGTAAAAAGTATCCTTTAGTCCGCTGTATCATGGAGCCTGGCAATAACAAGAGTGGCCGTGTAATGTGAGACTTTAAAATGAAAGAGCGATATAAATCATCATCTTCCCAGCGAGTGGCCGCGTCAAAGACTCCGACAAGTACAATCCATTGTCGGGTGAAAAAACAATGTTATCAAGTTCTTGTCATTGTATATTATTCATAATGAACGGATTTAAGATTGAAAAAAACATACGACAAAGACAAAACAAAAGCGGAAGGAAGGGATTCCCATCGCTTTTGTTTTTAATATAACCGTCTTTATGAACTTGGTTTATTAAGTTTAACCTTCTAGTGGTTTATCTTCAATAATTGGAGCGGGGCGTTCTTTGATGTCAATTTGATCTTCAATACTTTGGAGCTCCATGGGAATGGAATCTAAGTACCGGTATTCCTCAATTTTTATAGTGTCAGTATTCCAGTTACCATCATCATCTTTTGTTAGTATTTCTCTTTTAATCGGAAGCCCAGTATTTTCATCAATGGATACTATCTCCTTACGATCATCTGTTTCTGATGTAACTGTTTTAACATGTGAGTTATCAGTCAAGGCTTTGCTTGATTGAGTCCATCTTTGATCCGTGAGTTCTTCCTTTTGTTTTTCGAATAACGAGATTTCAAGTAACCTTTTGTTCTCTAATGCTAAGTTGTCAGGCAGAGTCCACGTAGTCCCAATTAGTTTTCCTGTATAATCTCTCCCGATTGATGTTACTCGTTTTCCATTCTCGGAGATAATAAGTTTACTTTGTAGCTCATCGTTTAGGTATTCCTCTGTGATCTCTGTGAGCTTTTCCTTATCACGAATCCGGATAATATAATTCCCTTCGGATTGTGTTTCCTTAATATACTCAATATTGGTTTTTGTCGCTTTGTCTGCAGCTGCTATAACATCACTTTGTGCGCTTACTACGCTGTCTTTATTAATAAACAGATATCCTGCGATAGCCACACCGATTAATGGAGCTGTAAGCACATAAATAAAAGTTCTTTTTTTCATGTAAAATCCCTACTTTTTTTTTATTGAGCACTTAACGTAGCCTTCGAAATCAAAACGCAACCTGGTATTTGAATGATTATGATAGTCTAGAAGCTCGTGAACGGTTCAAAAATTTAATCTTATCTTGTGGATTCCGAGGTAGGTTTAATTCTTATAGCGTTAGTGATTAAATATGTACTGCTTTATTAACTATTTGATCGCAAAAGCCGAAAGCCAGGAATAAAGTTTGAGGAAAAACCATGACTCTGCTTGGGGTTAGCTGGCAGGGTCTTTTTCGCTTTTACTCTTCCATAATAAATTCCCATCAGATATTGCATAGGAAATCATTAGGTGACGAGGAGCACAAATGGATTACTTCACTTACTATGAATGAAAATACAAATCAATTCCAAGATGTGAAAATTTACATCATAATAAATATATGGATTTTTTTATGTGATTTCAATAACCTCTCTAGTCTTAGAACCGTTTATATAGATAGGGACACACCGTCCACTCCCAAAGGAGGAGATGTGATGTGAAAAAGCAGATGATAGCAGCAGGGATCGGGGTAGCACTTGTTGGAACAGCAACTTTTTTCATGATTGTTTCCAACACAGAGACGAAAGCCGGCTTAGCTTCCCCTCCGTATGCGGCCAATGAAAAAGGCCAAACGTATGGAGAAGGTCCGTTTCCCGCTGGCAAAAACCAAGAACCGGATTTAATTAAAGCTATAGGAGAAAATGGCGTTGAGGGATACATCAAAAATTCAGACGTAACCCCCACCTTTTCTTCTCCAGAGGAAGCCCTTATTCACCAAAAAGAAGTGGAGAAACAAGGCTATCAATCGGTGCCGCTTTATGAATCAGATGGCACGACAGTAATTGGAGAGTATAGACTTTATCCATCAAGAACTTCACCATGATGACGTAATATCCATGGTCTAGCTTCCTTCTTTTTCTTTATGAATTGGAGGAATGTAACTTGAATAGGAAAATAATTAAAGCCCTCATGCTCTGTACTCTGTAATAAGCGCGGCAACTGTCTTTGCAAGTACGAAGACCAATATCTATGACACACCTACGATTAACGGAAAAAGATACTCGTTCACATCTAATGTATGGGATAGATGGGTAGGTTCGCCTAATGCTACTGCGGAGGCAGTCGCAATCAAATAGCGGCAATGTTCCGGCTGGATACATGGGGGGCCATGCTCCGTTGTTTACCTCGAGTGGTACGCTTTGGTCTTCAGCAGCGGTTACGTACAATACCTACTAATAGTAACAAAGCCCCCGACGTGAATTATACACTCGTTAACAGAAATTATCGTGGAAAGCCCGTCCTCATCTCTGGGAGATTTACACACACAAATACCACAGCAGAGATATGGAACGTACCTCCTGGAACATACCAAGTAATGGTGACAAATTTGAACGATTTTGCAATTTCAGGGAATGGATATATTGATGGTATCTTCTAAGTATTTCCTCAGCAACAAATAACATCTTAGAAGGGGGGAGTGATCATGAATAAGAAGTATTTAAGAAGATCTATAATCATTGCATCATGTTGTCTTGTATTAATGAGCGGATTTTTTTTAATCAGAGAACTTATAGATAATAAGCAAGTTGTAGACTCGTCTAATAATGACACTACTCCACCAAAAGAAACATTAGAAGATTGGCAAATTGAATACGACAGAAAAGTTCGATCAGAACCAGCGGAAAAAGTAGTAACAGAACATGGGGTATTTTATTATGCTCCTTTTCCAAAAGAATTTCCAAGAGATGAAATCGCTAACCGAGATATTGATGAAGAAGTGACAGAAGATACAAACCAGGTAATAATAAAGGGTTATTATTACGAAAAAAAATAAAAAAATCATCGTATACGGTTTTTCCCGGTCATTCAAATGTTCTAAAAAGTGAAAAAAGTTTCCAAGTAGCAAGCGGGACTGATCCTATAGCGTAAACAAAAACACCTTCAAGGATGTAACATGTCGTAAGAAATGTGGACAACCTGGAAGGTGTTTTTGCATTGGCAACAAGAGTCAGTTAACCAGTAAAATTGAGAAGGAAAACCATTGAAATGAGATTGTATGGTATTTAAGTAAAGCAATAATATAGGAGGGACCTTAATTTACTTCGTCATCTTCTACACATGAATCAATCTTAATTACGCATAATTCCAGTTAGACGAAATCATAGTAAAAGGAACTTATCATTGGTATAATATAGGAGCATTATAACACTATTTAATGCCATTAATGATTACATAGTCATCGGTTTATACGCAATTTTCTACAATTTTGTTACCCAATGAGAGAAATCGGATGGCCGAAATCTGATCTTGTAAAACTTGCCCATATGAATGAGTTTAGTAGTTTGGAGTAGGGTGTTAGGTTTAGTGTAGGAAAGGCCGTAGATGGTAATGTCTACGGTTTTTTATTTTGCTCAACGATGTTCAATAAAAAAACGGCAGGGTATACCCTGCCGCTTGCTCTACTCAAGATCCTCTAGAATGTATGTGAAAACATCGTCTACAAGCTTCACGATGCTGCGTATTTCCTTATCGAATGTTGAGCTGGTAATTGTTCCTTTATTATAAGAGTCGACGTTCAGTTTGACTCCGGAAGTTTTGGCTAAAGAAATTTCTTTAACTTGTCCATTGAGTTCTTTTTTCGTTTCAGCTGTTTCCTTATTGCAGACTTTCTTTGCTTCACTAAGACTTTTCTTAGCCTTATCAAGTGTTGCCTTCATCTGACTCAGTTCCGTTTTGCTGGCTTTGGACTTCTTAAGGTTGTTGTACTTGGATGTCAGCTGCTTGGATTGATTCGTGAGGGTGGTTACATCGGAGCACACAGGAGCTTTATATGTCCGTATAGCAGACTTAACTTCCTTTAACCTCTTGTTGTATTCCTCAAAGTAGATCTTATTAACCTCGGAGATCGACATTTTGATGGAGGGTGGGGCGGCATACGCCTGTGACGGGAGAATTAAGATAGCGAGCATCAACAAAAGGGCTAAAGTCTTCTTCATTTATGTATGAACACCTCTCTATAAGTATTAACATTATCATAACTTAATTTGGGTCCTAATCAATAGATAGAGAAAAGGATTTTCACAGGTTCCCACAGAATAACATGAAGCTGCACACATTTATTGAGATTTGAAGGGGATTTGAAATGAAGACGAAATTAATCATGGTTGAGGGCCTGCCGGGGTTCGGCAAATCGACGACGTCCCGTATGCTGCATGATATTCTTTCCGAGCACAACATTGAGGCCCGGCTGGTGATGGAGGGGGATACCGACCACCCGGCGGATTATGAGGGAACCGCGTGTCTGACGGAAGAGGAATTCGAGCAGTTGCTGGAAGTTGCAGGCCCTTTTAAAGAAATATGGATCGAACGGGCTGTCAAAAAAAACAGCTGGAACCTCTTACCCTACCAGAAGCTGAAGAACGAATATGGCGCTTCTTTTCCGGATGATCTATATCATTCGTTGGCTAAAAAGGATATTTACGAGCTCCCGCTGGACCTCAACCGGTGGCTCATCACCGATCGGTGGGAGGCATTTGCCGAGCAGGCGCTGCATGAGCCTACCGTCGCGATTTTTGAGTGCTGTTTCATTCAGAATCCGGTGACCGTCGGCATGGTGAAGCATGATGCGCCGGAAGATCAAGTGACGGACTACGTGCTGGGGCTGGAAAAAGCGGTCCTTCCGCTAAATCCCCTCCTGTTCTACATTGAGCAGAACGACCTGGAATACGCATTCCGCAAGGCCGCCCGGGAACGCCCGGAGGCATGGTCCACAGGGTTCGCCCGTTACTACACTGGACAGGGGTACGGCAAACATCACGGTCTGGAAGGCGTCGAAGGGACTCTGCAAGTATTGGAAGCCCGGCGCGAGTTGGAGCACAGGATCTTGGACAAGCTCGGACTGAACAAGGAGTTAATCGATAACTCCCTTTATGACCAAGAGACGTACAGAACCATGCTAATGGACAAGCTGAAGCGGCATGGGATCATCCCATAATATTTTTCATAGATAAGGAAGGACGGTTTAATGAAGCGATTACTCATGATCATGATGCTTTACATGACGGCTTTATTGGTAGGCTGCGAGAAGGAACCCGGTTGGGAGACGATGCAGCTACTTGATGAAAAGGTTGCCGAGATTCGGATTTCAACGTTCGAGACATGGGACGAGATGAATGGGGATACACTGTTGTCCTTTAAGGAAGCGAAAGATGTAAGAGCGTTTGAGGAAGCGATCCGTACCGCCCGCAAGCAGCCGGATGATGCCAAACGAACGGACCCGGATTACGACGTGATGGTCGTCTATGCCCAGCCATCTCCGATCCATGCCATCAAGCTGTGGTTGGGGGAAGAGGGTCAGGAAAGTGTGTTCAGCTATGGGTTCAAAGATTGGGGAGAAGATGTATATGTGGTTTCCGCCAAACATACGGATCGGATGAGAGAACTTATTTTGCCAGAGGGGCGTTAAAGCCGTTATCGAGCCCCTCTCTTTGACCGACACTGAATGCCTCATATCCCATAAAATAACGATTTGGATGTATAAAATCAGGGGATTGGGAGATGAATGATATCATCATTCAGGAGGCGATGAAGTGAAAAAGTTGACCAACAAGTTAAAATATATGGCTGGAGCGTTTCTTGCCGGAGCCCTGCTGATTATAGGGATTATGTTCGCTGCTGCGAATCCCGAAGGAACCTTAGGTACGATTCAACACACGATGTCTAAAATAAGCCACTTCGTTAACGGCAAGGACAACGCCACCGCTGACGGCCCATCTGAGAAACAAGGGACGGCGACCTCGGATCCTAAGATTCCTACCGACAGCAGCGATGCGCCAGCTCGCATGGTTTCAGATCCGGTTAACCAACCCGTGTACTGGGGCGAGGCTTCCAGAAAAGAATCCTTGGGGCAGCCTGTAGTCAAGCTGTACAATGCGGCGGGCAAGCCGGTTGGTTCCGCTACCTTGGAGCAGATCCATGACGGGGTTAAGGTGAAGATTTCCGCATCCGGCCTCACTCCAGGCAAGCATGGGTTCCATGTGCATGAGAATGCGATTCAGGGAACGGATTTTAAATCTGCCGGAGGGCATTTTAATCCGACTCACAAGCATCATGGCCTGGAGAATCCGCAAGGAAGCCATGTCGGCGACATGCCGAACCTGATCGTGGGCGCAGACGGCACCGTGGAAGCGGAGACGATCATTCAGCATGGCACGCTGGAAAAGAACCAGCCGAACTCGGTGCTGGGGCGCTCGCTGATCATTCATGCCGGCGAGGATGACAATGTTACCGACCCGGCGGGCAATTCCGGCGACCGTGTGGTGGGCGGGAATATACCGGAGTAATCTGGCAAGTTGATAGTGCATCCGTTTGCAGCATATGAAATTCAGTGAAAAACGCATCTCCACGGGGAGGTGCGTTTTTTTGTTAAGTTATGCTGGTTCAAGTGCATCTGGAGAATTAACCCCGCAAGATAAAATTGAATTACTTGCTTCGACGCGGTGGGGTTCGTGGTCGTATTCGTTTCTGACGACACATTCTGAAAATATTGAATGATTTTGAGCAATTGTCTCATGTAGTTCCCGGCGGCTCTCCTTCTATACTTAAGGTACGGAAAAGGAGAGTGAATTCATGGAACGAGCAACATCTTTAGCATCCGAAATACCTGTTCGCAAAAAGCCATTTCGCAAGCGCTGGGACTCTCCCCTTGCAGGTTATCTGTTTATTTCCCCTTGGCTGATCGGATTTCTGGCGTTGACAGCCTATCCGATGCTGTTGTCCCTGTACTATTCCTTCACAAATTACACCCTCATGAAGCCGATCAAGTGGGTCGGCTTGGACAATTACGAGCGCATTATTATGGCAGACGACAAATTTGCCCAATCGCTCAAGCTCACGTTTTATTATGTACTCGCCTCGGTGCCGCTGAAGCTAATTGCCGCGCTGATGGTTGCTCTCCTGCTAAAAAAGGCCGTGCGCGGGATATCCGTCTATCGAACGGCCATTTATTTCCCTTCCTTGATCGGGGCGAGCATCGCGGTTTCCCTGCTATGGAAAAATATTTTCGGCGTGGACGGCTTCTTCAACCAAGTGCTTGGATTCTTCGGAATTCCCGGAACGGGCTGGGTCACGAACCCGGATACCGCATTATGGTCTCTCATTGGCTTGTCGGTATGGCAATTCGGTTCATCGATGGTGATTTTCCTCGCGGGCCTGAAGCAGATTCCGAATGATCTATATGAAGCCTCCGCGGTGGATGGCGCGGGCAAGCTAAAGCAATTTTTCAAAATCACGCTTCCGATGCTGTCACCCACGTTATTTTTCAATCTCATCATGGGGGTCATTAACTCCTTCCAGATGTTTACGCCTGCTTACGTTATCACCGGCGGCGGGCCGATGAACTCTACCTATGTCTATGCGTTATACCTGTATGAACGGGCATTCAGCCGCTATCAGCTGGGTTATTCCTCTTCCTTGGCCTGGATCATGCTGATATTGATTGTGGCTGCCGCCGTGATCATTAACCTGACTTCGAAATACTGGGTATTCTACGAATCCGATAGTCAAGGAGGGAAAGGAAAATGACCAGACACAAATGGAACCCCGTGATCCGCCATTCGGTCCTCATTATGTTCAGCTTGATTATGGTTTATCCGGTCATTTGGTGGATTGGCGCTTCGCTGAAAACGAACCAGGAGCTCAGTTCTCCGTCCATCTTCCCGTCCGTGCCGCAGTGGTCCAATTACATCAACGGATGGCATTCCGTTCCGGGGTTCACCTTTACCGACTTCTATTTGAATACGTTCTATTTAATTACTGCGGTGATCATTGTAACGGTGATTTCCTGTACGCTGGTTGCCTTCGGATTTGCAAGGCTGGACTTTCCGCTTCGAGGCTTCTGGTTTTCGCTGCTCATGCTTACGCTGATGCTGCCGGGCCAAGTGCTCATCATTCCGCAATATGCGATGTTCCACCAATTTGGTTGGGTCAACACCTACCTGCCGTTTATCGTGCCGCATGCATTAGCGGGAGGGGCGGGAGGAACCTTCTTCGTCTTCCTGCTCGTTCAATTCATACGCGGGATCCCGCGGGAGCTGGATGAATCGGCCAAGATCGACGGATGCAGCTGGTTCGGGATTTATTGGAGAATTGTGATGCCCTTGATGAAGCCTTCCATCGTGACGGTCATTATCTTCTGCTTCCTATGGAACTGGGATGATTTCCTTGGCCATCTCCTGTACATTAATTCCGTCGACAAATATACGGTTGGCTTGGCTTTACGGATGATTAACGATTCGCAAGGCGGCGCGGAATGGGGACAATTGCTGGCGATGTCTCTCGTATCCATTCTACCGGCTACATTGCTGTTTATCTTTGCCCAGAAATACTTTGTGGAGGGTGTAGCTACCACAGGACTAAAAGGGTAGTAGCTAGCTCTACCGTTATATTATAAAATGAGGAAACATTGAGGCAGCGGTACGCCGCACAGCTTCAATGTTTTTTTCTGATAGGAATGTAAAGCATGGAGGATGAGAATTATGATCAATCCCTTCAAAAGATACCGGATCGATTCCCTGTTTATTATTTGCTTTGCAGGGCTGATCACGATTGTGCTGGCGATCACCGTATGGACCAGTTATGTCATGACTTCGCGGGAATTGGCTGAAAACACGTCGTATTATCAAAAAAGACTGCTCGAGGAGCTGAACAACGAAATTACGGGCCGCCTGACGTCGATCGAGCAGATCTCGCTGACCACGTCCAGGGACAATGATTTACTTACGTTTCTGTCGGGAAAAGAAGATGAGTTCAACCACTACAGGAGGTCCAAGGGTATACAGGAAGCGCTGGCTCATCTAACCTATTCGATTCCGCAAATTCAGGCCATCGATTTATATATGGAACAGCCGGAGTGGGGGGATCGGCAGAGCTATATTCAGTTCCATGGATTAACGGAGGCTGCGACAAAGCCATGGTATCCTTTGCTGCAGAACAATGACTTTTCCTGGTCAGAGGAGCATGATTTAACGACCTATAATGGGAACGTGCCTGTGCTCAGCTTTTCCCGCAAGGTGTACAACAACTCCCGGTACTTGGGTATTCTTGTCGTGCATGTGAAAGCCGATTGGATCCGCGGGATTCTCGAAGGATACTCTAAAGATTCGAACCGGATGCTGCTGGATCTGAACGGCAGGGAGCTGCTGAGCGTCGGGAAATCAATGAGGGATGCCGGATTGCAGGAGCAGGATTTGCGGTTCACGGACCAATCCGGTGTGTCACGGCTGCATACGCAGCATGGCGTCGAGTCTCTGGTCGTCTATTCCAAAGTCGCCGACTCCAACTGGATGCTGGTGGAGATTACCCCTTGGGAGCGAATTACGTCAGGCAGCGTCAAGCTGGCTGGAGCCATTATTACCATCGGCATCGGAGCCCTATTGCTGGCTTTCTTGTTAACGCTCTCGTTAAGCAGACAATTGTTGAAGCCGATCGCCCAGTTAGTGAGAGCCATGAAGAATTACGATGTCGGTGGGAGGCAAGCTGAGCTGGCCGGTGATTATACGAATGAATTCGGCATTCTGTTTGCAGGGTTTCGCAGACTGAATGAGAGAATCCAGGCATTGTACGCATCTCTTGCGCAGCGTTACGAGCAGCAGCGGAAGGCGGAAATCGAAGCGCTCCAAGCCAATATTAATCCGCATTTTCTATATAACACCTTGGACCAGCTGAACTGGATGGCGATTGCGGAGGGACAGGAGAAGATGAGCCGCATTCTGGAGCTGATGGGCCGCATGTTCCGCATCGGATTATCGCATGGAGAAAGCTTTATTACGATTGAAGAAGAGCTGACTCACGTCGCATGCTATTTGGAAATCCAGCAGATCCGGTGGGAAGACGGTCTGGAATACGAGGTGCATGCCTCCCAGGAAATCCGCAACTTATTCATTCCCAAAATGACGCTCCAGCCTTTCGTCGAAAATTCAATCATTCATGGATTTAATTCAAGGCAAACTGGCCGAATTCAAATTAAGGCTGAGGAAGAGGGCAGCCGGATCCGAATGACGATTATCGACGACGGAAGCGGGCTTGCTCCTCAGAGCAAAGGGAGCCATCGCCGCAAAGGAGGTTACGGGATCCGGAATGTGAGAGAGCGGTTCTCGGCGTTCTTCAACGATGATTATGAGATCCTCGTTAAAGATGGAGAGAATGGAGGAGTGGTTGTATCGATCGCCTTTCCAAGGCTTGAGGAAGCACAGCGGTAAAGCATAATCAGACGATTTTATAATAAATTGTGCATCTCTCTTATACTCCAGTCATCTCGGAATTGATAGGATACATATTGACCACAATCTTTTGTTATTAGGGGGAAGTCGGCATGAACAAATGGAAGCGATTGCAGATTGTCGCGTTATGGATGGTGTTCTCCTTGCTGGTGGCGGCATGCGGCGGTAACGGAAGCACCAACTCAAGCACGGAAAGCACAACCTCAACCAAGAACAATACACAGGCCGAAAGCGGTTCGGCGGCGGAAAATGTCAAGCTGCGGATTATGTGGTGGGGTTCGCAGCCGCGTCACGAAGCTACACTGAAGGCATTGGAGGTATATACGGAGAAAAATCCGCATGTTACCTTCGAGCCCGAATATTCCGGGATGGACGGTTACCTGGATAAACTCTCCACTCAGGCAGCGGCGCATAACGAGCCGGATATTTTCCAAATGGACCCGGGCTGGGTTTCGGACTGGACATCCCGCAACCAGCTCGAAGAGCTCGACACCAAGGTTAATCTGGATGAATTGACGCCGAGCCTGCTGCCGATCGGGCAGAGAGACGGCAAGCAATACGGCGTGCCGCTGGGATCGGTTGCTTTTGGGATGATCTACGACAAGGCGGCTCTTGAGAAGCTGGGCGCAACGATGCCGACAGACGGCTGGACATGGGATGATTTCTTCGCATTGGCGGAAGAGGTAAAGCCTAAACTGGCGGAAGGCCAATATTTCACGCTGGATTATGCCGGCAACTACTTTATGTTCAGCGCTTATCACTATGCCAAGGGTAAGGGCACCTTGATTACGGAAGACGGCAAATTCAATATTGATGAAGCGACTTTCCTGGAATGGACCAAGAAGTTTGAACAGCTGCGCAAGGACGGACTTATACCTCCAGCCGATTTGAACGCATCCGACAAGGAAATGGATCCGACGGCAGACCTGCTGGTCAACGGCAAAATCTTATTCCGCTACTCCTTCTCCAATAACTACACCACATGGGACAGCATGAAGGAAGGGGCGTACGATCTGGTTACGATGCCGCGGGCCGAGGAAGCGGGAGGCTGGCTGAAGCCGTCCATGTACTTCAGTCTTTCGCCTAATTCCAAGCACAAGGAAGAAGCGGCAAAGTTCATCGACTGGTTCATCAATGATCCGGAGGCAGGGGCTATCCTTGGAACCGCTCGTGGCGTGCCTGCCAATGCCAAGATCGCCGAGTCGCTCATTCCGAATCTTCCGGAGGGCGAAAAGGTCGGGATGAAGCTGATCGACGCAACGACGCCGGACGGACAGATATTTACGACAGGGCCGGAAGGCTGGGTGAACTTCATCGATAAAGACTTCCCGCTCGTCCGGGATGAGCTGAGCTTCGGCAGAACAACACCGGAGAAGGCCTATGAATCGTTGAAGAAGGCCGCGCAGGAATATGAATAGATCATATAAAATGAGATGAGAACTAGATGGATGCAAGCAAGGGAGTAAAATGATTCCGAAGAAACGGAAGTGGTCGCCTTTGTGACCGGATTTTTACCGCTGAATATAAAATCCAAAAATCCGGGAGCAACAGCGATCGTAGGAACATTTTACGTACTTGCCCTGCATCCAAATCATTCTTTCAGCTTATAGTTTCCGGTCTATTCCCGGTTTACGTCATGCCTAAGCGGTTTTATCGCCGATCGGGCATGGCGTATTACCGTTAATGTGAGGCATTGCCTTTTTGCAAATAAGAAGGAGGATCTTCAGATGTGGAAGATAGGAATCGTTGATGACGACCGCGCCGTGCTGCAGGGAATCCGAAAAGCCATCCCTTGGGATGAACTGAATGCAGAGTGGGCGGGAGAAGCTTTGAACGGGGAAGAAGGGCTTGAAATGATTGAATCGGCCAGCCCCGACATCGTGATTACCGATTTATATATGCCTGTCATGAATGGTCTGGATATGATCGAGCAGCTGCGGAAGAACACCGGCTATTCAGGAAAAGTGATCATTCTGAGCGGTTACTCGGACTTTGAGTATGCCCGTCAAGCCTTGCGCCTGAACGTGAGCGATTACTTATCCAAGCCGATCAGCCTTCCGACGCTGAAGTCTGTTTTAAATGAAGCCATATCCGATTTGGAGGAGCAGGAAGAGCTGCGCATGAAGCAGGATGAACTGCTCCAGAAGCTGCAGCTTTACGAGCCCTTCGTGGAGAAGGAGTGGGTCAAATCGGCCGCAGCAGGTGCACTGCAACATTCAGGTCTCCAAACGGAAATCCCGGAGCCTTATCGGTATTGGTCCGATTTCGATCATACGGTCATTGGCATCGAGCTGATCTCCGATCAACGGGCAGCTAATCTAAGCTTGCCGGACTGGAGCCTCCTTCGATTTGCAATCAGCAATATGGTGTGCGAAATTACCCAGGCGGCATTCCCCCGCTTCGACCATACGGATCTCCACACCAACCGCTCCGTGGTCATTATTCATCATGATCGAACGGAGTCTGCCGAGCGAGTGCGGCAGCAGCTGGAGCAGCTGGGTGTCCGATTAATCGACTGTGTGCAGAACTACTTGAAGCTGAAGCTCCGAATCGGCATCGGTGATCGCAAAAGCAGTATAAGGGAAATCGGTATCTCGACAGAAGAAGCCTTTCGTGCGATCGATGTGAATACGCAGCCGGCGGTTCCGGAGTATGAGCTGTATTTCTACTGTGCACAGGAGCCGGGCAATGCAGAGGCCAAGCCTCCCGTGCGTCCTGTTAAGCTTTACCTGGAGCTGGCCGGTTCGATTCGAACTTCGCAAGAACATCAAGCACAAACGATCATCAGGGACTATATGAAGCGATTGGAACAGCAAGGGGGCATCACCAAACCATACGTCAGTATGCTGGCAGGGGAGCTATGGGGAATTATCGCCTTTGCTTTCTATGAGACGGGGACTATCGTTGACGATTTCTTCCCGAATGACAGCATTACGCGCGAAATGGCGAAGCTACAGCGTCCATCCGAGCTTGCGGAATGGCTGATTACCAAGATCGGGCTCGTGTTCGGCAGTCGCGAATGGGGCGGGAACGGAAAGCATCGCCAGGCTGTCGACTTTATGATCGAGTACATTCACGAGCACTATGCCGAGGATCTCACGCTTGGGGGACTGGCGGATAAGGTGTATATTTCGAGAAACTACTTGTCGATGATTTTTAAGAATTTGACGGGAGAAACGTTCAACAATTATTTGACCAGAGTGCGGGTCGAGAAGGCCCGTGAGCTGCTGATGGAGAAAAATGCATTGGTGTACCAAGTGGCAGAACAGGTCGGATATAAAAACATTCCGTATTTCAGCACGGTATTTAAGAAATTCACGGGCATGAATCCGACGGAGCTCGTGAAATGATCATGAGGAGGCATTATGAACAGCAGTTATGATCAAGCGTGGTTGCATGTTGATGGGAGCTCGCTGAAGCATGCTGCGGCAATCAAGCCGCTGAAATGTTATTTGGGTAAGATCGTGACCGCGCAGGCGGTTTCTTCGCAAGTATTTCGTACAGCGATTGAAGAATTGACCACGGGCATTGCTCTGCTGACAGGTGAGCAGCCCTTACTTCGTGAAGAGATGGATGCCGGCCGCTGCTTGGTCGCAGGGACGCTGGGGAGCATTGAAAGGACTATGCTTGACGGCTCGCCGGAAGCCGAGGAAGCCGGACGTGTGGGAGATGAAGGCTACATCATACGCCGCGTCGTAAGAGGAGACCAGGATTACATATTCATTGCAGGAGGATCAGACAGGGGACTTCTGTACGGGGTCTTTCATTTTATGCGTCTCCTGCAGACGGGCCAAGCGAACGAAGCACTCGATCTGGTCGAACATCCGAAGTACCGGCTTCGCATGGTGAATCAGTGGGACAATATGGACGGAACCATTGAGCGCGGATATGCGGGCCGATCGATATTTTATAAGGACAATGCAATTGTCTCCGATCTGACTCGTGTCCGGGCGTACGCCAGAATGCTGGCCTCTGTTGGGATTAACGGAATCACGATCAATAATGTGAATGTGCATCAGACCGAGACGAAGCTGATCACGCCTCAATTGCTACCGGATGTGGCACGCGTAGCGGATGTGTTCCGCGATTACAGCATCGTCCTCTACCTCAGCGTGAACTTTGCTGCGCCGATCGAGCTTGGGGATATGTCCACGGCTGACCCGTTAGAACCGGCCGTTCAGAATTGGTGGAAGCAGAAAGCGGCCGATATTTACCGAACCATTCCTGACTTTGGCGGATTTCTGGTCAAGGCAGACTCGGAGAACCGTCCCGGCCCGTTTACTTATGGACGCCATCATGCGGATGGAGCCAATATGCTGGCAGAAGCGCTGGAGCCTTACGGCGGACTCGTCTTATGGAGATGCTTCGTGTACGATTGCCATCAGGATTGGCGGGATCGCCAGACGGACCGCGCCCGAGCCGCCTATGATCATTTCAAGCCGCTGGACGGCAAATTCAAGGACAATGTGATCCTGCAGATCAAGAACGGTCCGATGGATTTTCAAGTCAGAGAGCCGGTATCGCCATTGTTTGGAGCGATGGAGCGAACGAATCAACTGCTGGAATTTCAGATTACGCAGGAGTATACGGGACAGCAAAGGCATGTATGCTATTTGATTCCGCAATGGAAAGAGGTGCTGGAATTCGATACGCTGTGCCAAGGGGAGGGCAGCAAGGTAAAAGATATTGTGGCCGGACAAGTGTATCCTTATCAGTACAGCGGCATAACAGCCGTTTCCAATATTGGGGATGACCTCAACTGGACCGGTCACTACCTTGCCCAGTCCAATCTTTACGGCTATGGCCGCTTGCTGTGGAATCCGGAGCTGACGGCGGAGGAAATCGGCGAGGAATGGACCCAGATGACCTTTGGACCCGATCCGGATGTGACGAGGACCGTGATGGACATGCTGATGGAATCGTGGCCGGTCTACGAGAATTATACCTCCCCGCTTGGCGTGGGCTGGATGGTCGTGCCGCATGTTCACTACGGCCCTGACGTGGACGGCTATGAATACTCCAAATGGGGAACATATCATTTCTCGGACCGCGACGGGATCGGCGTTGACAGGACGCAGGCGACGGGAACGGGGTACGCCGGCCAATATATTGGCGCCAATGCGTCGATGTATGAACGATTGGAGACTTGCCCGGATGAATTGCTGCTGTTTTTCCACCATGTTCCTTATACTCATGTGTTAAAGTCCGGCAAGACCGTCATTCAGCATATTTATGACACGCATTTTGCCGGGGTCGAGCAGGTAGATCAGTGGCTCGCACGCTGGGATGCCTTGGAGCCTAAGCTTGATCAGCAGCGCTTCCTGCATGTTAAACAGCGCTTGCTGGAGCAGCTGGAGAGCGCAAAGGAATGGCGCGATGTCATCAATACGTATTTTTATCGAAAATCGGGGATAAAAGATGAGCATCATCGCGTGATCTATTCGTAGAGGTAAGGGCCTTGAATTTCAACCTTGGTTGGAATTCGGGGTCTTTTTTGTTGGGGGTGTAAGATAAGAAAGAATTGATCATAAAGCTCAAAGAAGAGTCGTAGGGATACTTTGTCGCTCAAAGTTCAAAGGAGTCGTTGGATGAACTTGCAGATATGCTTGCGGTTATCCGGCCGTTAAACAAGTCATTGAGAAGCTAGGTTTAACGAGTGATAAAGTTTTAGAGTTTTATGATGAAATTAAGGAGAAGTACGGGGAAGGGAGGCAAAAAACTGATGAATGCTGCGATCTCGATATACATAAGAGGATTAAACCACATAAAGATTTGGTTCTCTGTAATTCGTATTTATAACAGGTCATTGGTAATGATGGTGAAGTATACAATGATTCTATAGAAGGGATTCATAGATTTCTGGCGAATGGATGTATATGTTGACGAGGATCGTCGTTTAAAATGTACAACCCGTTTATGCAGAATTACGGTCATATTCAAGCAATTAAAAGCTTACTCCCCGACTACCGAGAGAGTCGATATATATCACTCGTTTCTTTCACGATGCGTTGCCGATTTAGTGTTGACCCTGAGCTAAGAAAAATTCAATCGGACGAGCTGATCGTGTACGACGTTGAACTGTCCGAATATATCCAGCGTAAAATGAACCGGATTCAAGCCGAGAAGACGGAACCGGTTCTAACAGAGTCGGATATTCAGAAGTTCTATCAATCATTGAATGAAGCGAATATCACTGATCCGAAGATTCGGGATGAGCATGTAAAGAAGGGCAGTAGTGTTGAGAGGGCGAAAAAATAGTCGAAAAATAATTGCCGCTCTGCTGTATAGTCCCATCATCAAAATTAGACTTCAAGCGATGAACTTAAGCATTTTCCTACTATAAATAATTAAAAATATAGGGGGTATTATGGATAAGATTAAACTTTTAATTGCTTGCATCTTAACGTTTTTAATCATGATTTTAAGTTTAAGGGTAGGTTATTTAAATCTTGATCCTCCCATACCAGCAACTGGACCAGTAGGTGAGCCACCTGAACCTGATTCAGGAAATGCAATTTTATATTTTCTAGTTTCCGGTTTCTCGTTCATTGCCCTGATCATCTTTATTTATAAGCTCCTTAGAAAGTGACGTCGCTTGAAATATGAATGGGTGACTATTTTAATGGATGGGGTCTGTTGTTCATTTATTCAATATTTCGATTATCTTAAATTCAAAGTCTTAGCTGTATATCTAACAAGGATGTTTGGATCCGTAGAGATTATACAACCATTTCCGTAATAGAATTATAATGGAACTTAATTGATGCTAGAGAGATAGACAGTTACAGAGACTAGAAATAGGCCGTTATCCCGTCCACGGGCGACATATTTCTTTTTTTGTTCAATGCTAGGTCAATCGTAAAGCAGAAAAAAGGACACCAAGTCCTAAGCAGACCTCGTGCCCTCGAATCAACGGATTCATATTGTTCGTCGTACTTCTTGTTATTTCACGAATGTGTCCGGCAGCCTCAGGGAAACGACAGCCTTGCCAGTATCCTGCAACCCCGAATCACTTAGAAATTGCTCGCGAAGCTCTTTTTTATTTTTGCCTAATGCATACTTAACACTAATATCTACGACATTGCCATGCGAACGAAATGCGGGGAATTGGTCCAACGAAAAAACAACCGCATTCGCTTGATAAGTCTTCGAATCATCAGCCCCGCAAGGAGACTTGGAATCATCCGTGCATAGGTTTACGGTAATGGGAAGGTGCCGCGGGTTGTTCTTAACTATTTCCCCATTGATGGAGCCGTCGATGTACTGGATGCTGATTTCCCGATCCTTCCTCGTATTCTCGACCGCGGAAACGACATACAGCCGATCCGGAACGGCTTGATTATTCTGGTTGACGGCATCTTTCACTAAGAAAACGTATTGGTAGTGGATGCTGATATTGTCTACGATCTCCGAGATTTCGGTCAAAGGCTCCGTGTTCACGGATCCTGCGGATTTAATCCCTTCCAAATCATAGATTACGCTTAATATCGATTCGGGGTCCGTGTTCAGCGGGACAGTTTGTTTGGCGGACGTGCTGCAGCCGGTAAAAAGGGCAGCGAAGGCCATGAAGATGGCTATGAGATATCGGTTCTTTTTGCGAATCACGCCTTTCCCAATCCTCCTTACAACGGCATGTACAATCATGGTTAATATATGAAGCTATCAAAACTAAGTTAATGGAATTCATTGTATAATGCAAGCTAGACGATACGTAGGGACGGGCGCAGGTGAAGACGGATCAAAAATCCTTAATGGCCTGCGTGAAAAGTTACCTTTAATTGAAAGCCAAATCCAGAACTTGAAGATCCATCACAACTTTCTGCATGGACCGTCCGATTGTTACTATTGAACATGAAAAAAAGGACACCAAGTCCTAAGCAGACCTCGTGCCCTCGAAGGGTTGCATATTGGAATTATTACCGCGCAATGCCTGACGCTCACCGCTCCTCTAAGCTACCTTAAGCAGCCTCACTTCAACGTCCTCACATCCACCGTATTGGACAGGACATCCACTTCATTCGGAATAATCCCTTTATCAAACATATAATCGGCGACCGCTTGCCAGCGTTGGCGGACGGTGTCATCAATCGGGTCAAACGGGTATAAAGAGCCTTCCAGCTGCTGACGCGCGACGGGTTCGGAGACGCCTTGGATGTCCTGAATTAATTGGACGGTGTGATCGACGTCGTCGGATAGAAGAGCGGACTCTTCATTCAAGCCTTCGAACACTTCAAACACGAGTTCAGGATGCTCCTTCAGGAAGCCGTTTCGCACAATATACACCGTATCGTTCTCGGATTCGATGTCGCCTGCGGAAATGACCAGCTCTGCACCGAAGTCGACGAGCGCCACGGCCGTAAAAGAACCCCATGTCGCCCAAGCGTCGACTTGCCCGCTTTCAAAGGCAGGCCCCGCTTCCGTTGGCGGAAGATAGACGATCTCGACTTCGCTCGCATCGAGGCCGCCCTTCTCCAGCGCTTTATATAGTAAGTATTCGCCCGTGCCGCCGCGGTTGACGGCGATTTTTTTACCGCGGAGGTCGGAAGGGCCCTTAATGCCGGCTTCCGGCTTGGCCACAATGCCTTGATTATCTTGATCGCCTGGCTGCTTCGTAAAAATCGTAAATTCCGAGGAGCCTCCAACAAGGGCGCTGATGGCTGCCGTAATCGAGCCGATCGTGATATCGATCGAACCGGCGTTTAACGCCTCGATCGCTGGGGACATGGCGGCAAAACCGCCGGTTTTTTCAATGCTCGCTCCGGCTGCTTCCAGCCTCTTATACAGGGGCCCGCCTTCCTCGGATAAACTTAAGGGCTGGGCACTGCGCAGTATGCCAAGACGAACGGGTACGGCCTCATCCTCAGCATTGGCTTGTTTCGCTTGGCCGGCGTTACCGCAAGCCGATAACGTAACTAACAGAATTACTAATAATAAATGTAAGCTTATTTTTCGCATAGGACACTTCCCTTTTTGCCGGATCATTTAGTGGATGTTATGAGCCCACGTGAAGACCTTCTCCTGTTCTTCTTGCTTCGGCGTCGTCACGGCCTGACGGTTAACGCGTAGATGGGGCAGGATGTATTCTCCTACACGGTAAGCTTCTTCAAGCAGTGGAACACCGGAGAAAATAAACGTTGAAATGCCCGCATCCTGATACTCTCTTAAGCGCGCCAG
This sequence comes from Priestia sp. BR_2, assembly GCF_041954005.1. NCBI lineage: Bacteria > Bacillati > Bacillota > Bacilli > Caryophanales > Bacillaceae > Priestia > Priestia sp. BR_2. The sequence goes on from NZ_JAVFHM010000122.1 coordinate 60,529, forward strand.
AACGGTTGCCGGACTGCCTACGATCGTGGTGCCCGGACCTGGTCGTACCAGACTCATCCCGGCCCATAAATCCGGATAAATTTCGAGCTCCCTCGCGTCTTTAGGAATTTGGCCGTTGTGATTGCGTAGCATGCGCTGCTGCCCCACCGAATCGCTGTTTCGCAGAACGTTTTGCATATGCTCCACGGTTTGCGGATCCATCGTCTTAAGCAGCCGATCCGCTTCTTGCCAAGCTTCTTCATCCGTATCGCGCACGATCAGATACAGCCGGATGCCATACCGCATGGTACGGCCTTGCTCAGCAGCTAAAGCTTGAAGATCTTTAATTTTCTCTGCGACTTGCGGTGGCGTTTCCCCCCAACTCAGATACGTATCGATATGCTTGGCTGCCGCGAGGTGGGCCGCTTGCGACGATCCGCCGAACCACAGGGGCGGCGTTGGCTTCTGCGTGGAGGAGAGCTGCAAGGCTTTGCCTTCGGCCGTAATATACTTGCCATGGAAATCCAGGCTTTCTCCGGCCACCGCTTGTTTCCACACCTGAATCCATTCATCCGTGTAGGCATAACGTTCATCATGCCCAAGCGTTGATCCGTAGGCGCGCATTTGCGCCGTGTTTCCGTTCACGATGTTTAATAATACGCGTCCACCGGAGAAATCATCGAAGGTTTGCGCCATTTTCGCGGCGAGCACGGGGGAAATCAGCGGCGGATGCACAGCGATGAGAAAACGCATGTTGTTCGTGCTGGAAATGAGGGAGGAGCCAAGCACCCACGTATCATGCGGGCCCGTGGCCAGCAATGCGCCGGTAAATCCCAATTGGTCGACAGCCGAGGCAATCTGCCTCAGGTAAGGCAAATCGATTTTGCGTGCACCCGCCGTTGACCAAGGACTGCGGCCATCCGGCGCGGTTAAATACCAGTACACTTCAATGTTCTCGTTATGTGCAGCCATTCTATTCTCCTCCAATTTCTACGGGTACAGGTAACACGGCATCTGAAACGACAATTTCTTTCGGCAAAATGTGCTGGCGTGCTAACAGATCGGCCACCCGCTGCTGTTCGCTTATGAACTCCTCGGTAATCGGCTGCAGCCCCCAAGGTCTCCGCCGAAACGCGGCTTCCCATGAATCCACGGAAGGCCAATCGGGCAAGTCCCGGGCAAACAGCTCCGCCGCTTCGCGCGTGTTGTCTTGAATCCATTGATCTGCTTGCTGCAGCGCTTCGACGACGGTCTTGAGCAGCTGCGGCTGACTCGTCGCAAAATCCCGGCTGGCAAACCATACGGAACGGTGGGAGATATGGGACTCAAGCGGCACGAGCGTGCGAACGAGACCTTTGTCATGCAGCTCCGTCAGCTGCGGGTCGTTGCCGACCCAAGCCTCCACTTCGCCTGCCAGCAGTGCCTTTGCCCCCTCATTGCCTATATCCGCACGAGTGACATCATCATATAGAAGGCCTGCCTTATCGAGCGCGGTTGCCAGAAAACTCGTATTCCAGGATCCTTCGGAAAGCGCAATGCGCAAACCCTTCAAATCCGCAACGGATTGCACCGCCGATTCCTTGCGAACGACTAAGGCGCCGCTGGCTGTACGAGGATTCGATACCGCAACGTACACAATATCGATATCAGAAGCCTGCGCGGTTAACGGCGGGGTAGACCCTGTACCACCGAAGTCGACTTCGCCGGAAGCGATCCGCAGAGGCGTCCTTGCTCCGTCGGTGTAATCAACCCAGGCAACGGATGTCTTGTGGTCTTTAAGAATCTCTTCCAAAAAGCCTAAGCGGCGCAATACGAATAACGAATGATTATTGGGATGGACGCCGATGGTTACGTCTGCTTTCGTTTGAGTCATGTGAGTGACACTCCTTTGGCAATGTTTTGTTCAGCCGCGGCTAACGGTTCTGGAAGAATCCAGTCCCATACGTTTACGGGATTCGGGAGGAAACCATGCTCGAACAGGAACCTGCTCTGGGCATCAAGCGCCGTTAAATAGTCTTCGCGCAGTGCCGGTCGAAGCGAAATATTACGATAAGCGGAGGCTACATATTCGGATGAAGCGCCGGTTTCCTTCGTAACGACCCGAATGAAATCATCGGGATGATCTTTGGACCAATCGGCGGCGCGAAGCAGAGAAGTGAGAATCTGCTCCACGATATGCTCCTGCTCCGTCAAGGCCGTATCGACCGTCACGGTTCGGGGCACGCCATTGTTGACTCGCACCAGCGGATCCGGATGGAACCCAAGCTCGATCACTTCCTTTAGGGCAACCGTACGGGCGGCCTCTAGCCCGGTAGCTCCTTTGACAAAAACAGCATCGATCTCACGCCGCTGCAGCGCCTCGATTTCGGTATTCCACGAATCCCGTCTTCCTTCGCGAACCGCTTCAAGGTGGGTGATGTTGACGTCATTCAGCGCTAGATTCGCAAGCGAGAGGGCATTATGAAAACCGCGAAGCGCTTGGGCAGCCCGAAAATCGATCTCTAAATAACGATGACGAGGAATCCCGATTCGTCTTCCGCGCAGATCGCCAGGCTCCTGAATATCCGAGTCGGGAAGGGTAAGAATGGCTTGATATTCATCGACCCAGCTTAGCCCGATCAGCCGCGTATCGCTCCCGGTTGAGCGTGCCCATAAAGCTGGAATGTTGCCTCCTTCCCGCACCAGGAAAGGCAAGGTGTGATTAAAATGCGCGTCCGGCAAAGCTTGACGGGTGTCTCTCGTTAGTTCCGCCGCCGTACATCCGGACTTTTCTAGCTCCTGATGAAGAAGCCCGAGATCGAGGGCCAAACTGGCTGCTGTCGGAACCGGGCAGCGTGTAATCCTAATTTCCTTCACGATTTCTTGCGGGTTATCGATGTTAGGCATGCTTTCTGGGCTCCTTTCTTTTTCTAGATATCAGAAAGTATAAACTTCGGAGAATCTGCTGCCTGATATCGCAAGAAAAACTACCGCTAAACGCGGTCTGTCTTCTTTGAAAGTACGTCGATAGACGTTTTTCTTACGATTTCACGTCCGGTCAAACGCTCGCTTATGATCCACCTCCTTCAAGAAATGGTGATCGAAATCCCCTCCCAAGCGGGATGGTGTCAGACACCTATGACCCTTTCTTTAAGGGATAGGGGAGGTTTTCTGCTTCATGTCGGGTTTCCACTTCGGTTATGCCCATGACCCGTTTCAGGATGTGATCGATGAATGCTGCCACTTCGGCATTTCCCCGTTGACGGGGGCGCGGGAAAGGGACGGCTCGATCCATCGCAATCCGGCCTTCCTCAATGAGCACCACGCGATCGGCCAAGACGACAGCCTCTTCGACATCGTGCGTAATCAAGACGGTCGTAAATGGCTGCTGCTGCCACAGCGATTCGATTAATTGCTGCATTTCAATACGGGTCAATGCGTCCAATGCTCCTAAAGGTTCATCGAGCAACAATAATTTGGGATGGCTGGCTAATGCTCTTGCTAAGGCGACTCGTTGTTTCTGACCGCCGGAGAGCACGGACGGCCATTCATTGGCCCGGGCACCGAGCCCAACCTGATCTAAAGCGGCTTCCGCTTTATGACGGTCTTCTTTTCGAAGTCCGATCGCTACGTTATCGATGACCTTATTCCAGGGCAAAAGCCTGGCGTCTTGAAACATCATCCGGGTTTCGGCATGCACCTGGTCGACCGGATGGTCATTGATCCATATGCCTCCCGACGTGGCGGGCTCCAATCCGGCGATCACGCGCAATAGCGTGCTTTTCCCGCAGCCGCTTCGCCCGATAATGGCTATGAACTCTCCGGGCTTCACGTCTAACTCAATGCCTCGAAGTACAGGTTGCTCGCCAAAGCTTTTCTGTAATTGGGTTATACGAAGATGTACACCGTGGGTAGAGGATTTCAGGGTCGACACATCCTTTCAGGGTTAGTTGTGATAATTCGGGTTCCATCGTAAGAACCGCCTCTCTAAGAGCTTCGCGATGGAATCGGCCAGCTTTCCAAATAAGGCATACAGCACAATGGTTAGCAGAATGATATCGGTTTGCATGTATTCTCTTGCATTCATGGCCAGAAAGCCGATGCCCGAATTCGTAGCAATCGTTTCGGATACGATCAGGGTCAACCACATGATGCCTAAAGCGTAGCGGAGTCCGACTAAAATGGAAGGCAAGGCGCCAGGCAGAACGATTTTCCAGAAGAGCGAAGCGGTGCGCAGTCCGTATACGCTGCCCATTTCGATCAATCCGTTATCCACGGAGCGGATGCCGTGCAAGGTATTGATGTAGACCGGAAATAACACGCCAACCGCGACCAAGAATATTTTCGACTCTTCGCCAATACCAAACCATAGAACGACTAGGGGAATCATCGCCAGATGAGGAACATTGCGTACCATTTGAATCGTGGTATCCAACAATTTTTCGGCGATGGACGATAAGCCGTTGATAAAGCCCAGTACAAGACCGATCCCCCCGCCGATTAAGAAACCAATGAACGCTCTTTGGAAACTGATGGCGATGTGTTCGATTAACTTTCCAGATAACAGCAAATCCCTGAAAGAAAATAAAACGTCTTGAGGCAGGGGGAGGATTTTCCTCGAAATCACGTCAAGATTGGATAATATAGCCCACACAACGATCAGTAAGATGGGGAGAACCCAAGGCAAACATTTTCCGATGATGGGATTGGACATGAGCTTTCTCATCATTTCAACTCACCTAGCCTTCAAAAATAGGATCAAAAGAAAAAGGCCACAACGCCAGCACAATATCTGCTGAGGCTGTGACCTCCATTTGAATGGTCGGTATCATTTAATGTTTAATAATTCCTATAAGTTTAATATGGATTTGATTATACTTCCCGATTATGGTTTCGTCAACCGGAAATATGCGAGTCTAAAGTCTATGGAAGAGGTTATGTTAAAATATGGCGTAATGTATATTCTCCCATACGGAAAATACGTTCTTAATTGAAGTGATATATAGGAGTGTTTCATATTAACAAAAAAATAGCCCTATTGTATGCTGTTCTTGTTGCTTCCCTCCTAACTTCCTGTTCGCCAAGAAACCCGGAAAAGATACGGACAAATTTGGTGCTTCCGAAAAAGAACGGATACTAAATATAGTCGGACTTGAAGGCTGGAAAAGGGTTTCAGCATCAGACTTATTCAATTCATGATTGTTAGATTGAATAAATTAGATTGTATTCGTTGCGAAGCGTATCAATATTCTCTATAAGAACTCGCAGAAATATTGTTGAACGATATACATCGAGGAGGTTGACCCAACTAAATGAAAGCAAATATCGAAGGAATTCTCCTCGTATTAGGAGAGCATCACAAGGAGGCCCACGGCATTCCGGGGGCGGACATTCAAGCAAAGGAACAAAGCTTGGTTTTCCCGTTGCCGACGGTGCTGCGGGAATATTATAAGATTTTGGGACAATCCCCATATATCACGCAAGGGTGCAATAACCAATATGAACCGCTCCCTCTGCAGGATGTGTTTATTCCTGATGATACATTTTTTACGACAGATAAGGCATTTCTGATCTTCTATCAAGTAGAGGAGTCCGTAATATATTGCGGGATCCGACTTCAGGATTTGGAGCAGGAAGATCCACCGGTCTATTTGTGCGCGTGGAACTCTCCCGACTGGCAGCTGGAAAATCGATCGCTTCAACGTTTTCTCGCTGGCAAGGGACTCGTTCAGTTGGGCGTGGAGGATCGGCTGCCGTATTGGGCCATTTTCGATGAGAGCATGTGGAGCTTGTCCGACTATCGCAGATGCATGCGTCTGGAGGAACCGGAGTTTGAGATGGAGGAAGGGTCAGAGCTGAATGCATGGAAAATCTATCTGAAGGACGATGTGCTGATCGTGTTTGAACTTGACGTATCCGAAGAGGAGACGGATGAACTGTTGGCTGTATACCTGGCGTCCTTTCAGCGAGCGAGCATGGAGAATTTGCTGAACGAGATGAGTAAGGCAACTGACTTACCTTCATTTCGAACGAATCTGTCAGCTCAGTGAGGGATTGAGGGAGCAAGTAAGAGGAGACAAGTAAGAAGTAGCGGATAGAACGAACCTATTTGATGGATAATTTTATGGTATATAAGTGGAGTGAGGGTGCTGCTAACATCCTCACTTCTGACAACACCGCTTTAAAGGCCGGCCTATTTCTTTTTGTTTTGACAAGCTGGGAACCGTATTGGAGTAGAGGTGCCGTCCCGGTTTGGTTTTTGAAACTAAAACGCGAGACCAAAACTTAAAAGTTTTGTCTCGCGTTTTTACGGCTCAGCGAGGCTACAAGACACGTCATATGATTATGTATCTGATACCGTAGACGCTTACAACAGCGCCATCGTAATCTGCTGTGGCATTCAGATCTCAAGTAAGGACCGTACCTGCTCAAGCGGTTCAATCGCGTCGTCGACGCCTTCCTGGGCAGTTACCGTATACGATGATATTATTCTTGTTTTTTCTCGTAGTAATATCCTCTTATTATCAACTGTTTTGTATCTTCGGTCACTTCCTCACCAATATCTCCTCTAACAACTTCCTCTCGTGGAAATTGTTTTGGAAAAGGTGCATAATAAAATTCTCCATGTTCAGTTACTACACTTTCCACCGGTTCTGTTCGAGCTTTTCTATCGTATTCCATTTTCCAATCTGGTAATGCTTCTTTTGGAGGAGTGGTGTCATTAATAGTCGAGTCTACAACTTGCTTAGTATCTATAAGTTCTCTGATTAAAAAAAATGCGCCCATTAGTACAAGACAACATGATGTAATGATTATAAATATTCTTAAACGCTTCTTATTCATGATCATCACCCCTTCTAAGATTTTATTAATTGTTAAAAAACTTAGAAAATACCATCAATATATCCATTTCCAGTAATCCAAAATCGTTCAAATTAGTCACCATTACTTGGTATGTACCAGGAGGTACGTGATGTGCATCTTTTTTATAGTCGAGACAAGGACTTTCAAAGGACCTGTGGCCGTAATATAAAATGGTAATGCAATTTTTGAATTAATCGCACTTCGAGGTTGTATTCCACCATTATTCATGGGATTAACATTACCTCCAAGCCTTCTTTCTTCCCTGATTATGGCTTCATACTCAGCAGCTGAATCAAAAGTATATCCGAGTGTCTCAAGTTTGTCGAAATTATAAACAAACTCATTTCCTAAAATGTATTCCATTCCATTTAATTTACCAACAGCAAATGTTTGATACCTAGCTCCATTGTAGAAAAACTCATTTTCGTTTTGAACATTATAATCTAACCCGATATAAAAATATTTAATTTCTTGATATAACTCCCTATCGATATCATTAAAATAGGGTTGAATTTCATTTATGTCCTTTTTGGATATTTCTTTAATTTCTGCTATTTCAATAGAATCGACCGAAAGAATTCCGGTACGTTTTTTTTGTTGTTCTTCACCTGGGAAATCTGTTAACCGGTTATCAGGAGAATATAAATTAACGTAACTATCCCAATCCTTATTATTAATCGAGTTAACATATTTTTTTATCACTTCTGGTACGGGACTTTTTACAAATTGATCTGAATTTGAGGCATGAATTTCAGAATTGGTGCCTATGATGCCAACAAAAGTAAAAAGAAAAGTTGCTAAGGCCATCACATATAGTTTCTTGAATTGAATCAAGACCAACACTCCTTTTGAGTTGTATATTATTAGGTTTAATGAATATACCATGCTCTTTTCTTAATTTCTCCAATAATGCTTAATAACAACCAAAAGCGACTGGAAGTTACGTGTTTAGATAAAAAAATTTTTAGGATGCTAGAGATCCTTTTGCAGATAGGGGAAGGAAGATCAAACGTTCTATTGACGAAGGGCTATTCTAGTTATCTATTCGTATCATAGAGATGGGTTATTATTATTTTCTCGGAATTTCTCAATTTTTATGTGATGCAAAAATATCTTTAATAGTCATCAGAATATGTTCCTTTGATTTTTATAGCTTTTTTTGTATTCCAAAAATAAGAATGAAAGAAACACGACACCTTTAAGAGTTAGAGTGATACTATTTCTAATGCACATACTGGAGGGAGTTGAGATTAGAGTATATGTGTTCCAATAAAATGATAAGGAGTGGTGATTTTGAAGTATAGGAACAAAATATTTGTTGTCTTTTGCTTTAGTTTTTGTCTGTTTTATTAAATTCTATAGATAAGTCAGACAATAAACAGGAATTAATAGCACAAGATTTAGTCCCGAGTTGAGGACAAGAACTTACATTGCTAGTTGAATTAGAAAAGGACGTGTATCATAGCTGGGTAAGATATATGTCTAATGTTATTCGACCTCATTAAGCTAACAGGCAGGATAGTTTAAGATTATGCGCGGTGAACCGTATCACAAGTAACGGCAAGATTTTTATTCAGCGGATAAAGGAGGCTTTCCCGTGAGCAGGTGCTTCTATTGAAACGTGCCGCTGGGTGTGCTGAGGGTAGTTAATTTGTTTAAAAAGTTAATTTTAAAGGTGTGTCGATTTTGTTGCATGTCGTTCGTCGAATAAATAGAGGCAAAAATAAATGCTTCAATCTTTTGCAAAAGGAGATATGAAAATGAAATTTCTTTGTTTGGGTTACTTGGATGCAGCGGAAATGGATTCTCGCCCCAAAGACGAGATTGAAGCGATCATGCATGAATGTCCGCCTCATCTGGAGAACTTCTACAACAGCGGCCAAGTCATTGTCGATGCCGGTCTTTCCTCCGAAACGAAATGCCTGCGTCGGGCGAACGGCAGGGTGAAAGTTATTGACGGTCCTTTTATCGAAACGAAAGAAATGATCGGCAGCGCTTTTCTGATAGAAGCGCAGGACATGGAGGAAGCAATTCGAATCGCCTCCTTACATCCGACCGTCCAGGTTAGTGCGGGGGAGCAGTTTGGATGGGGGATAGAAATTCGTCCGATTGATTACTTCAAAGGAATAGACTAACCGAATGGTTAGTTCGGTGATTCAATGGAAGGGCCGTCCCGCATAAGGATGGCCCTTAAACTTGCCGTTACAGACAGCGCGGAGAACCGTATCACAAGTAACGGCGATTGGTTGATATTGTCAGGGTTTTGAATGGGGAAAATATATTATAAATTCGTTTGCATCTCGAGAGAGGTGCTTTTTTCGTTTTCAGATCCCTTACGATCTCTTCACCAATTACAGCAAGATTTGAAAAGTAAGGGCAGGCTATATTTGTTAAGTTATATTCGACAAACATAATAAGGAAGGGGCCGTAGCAAAAAAATTCAAAATAACCTCAATGGATGGTTGGAGTCGAAAACCTGTCATGTCGAGAAAAGACTTGGCGATCATGTTATTAATACCTAGAAGTGGAGGAATCATCGTGAATATAGAGCACAATAAAGTGGGAAGTAAATCAATAATAACACCACATGTTCTCAGACGGTGGTCAGGATTTATGGCAGTAATAGCAGGGATACTATATATCGTCGTTCAGTTTATCCACCCGGCAGATGATATTTCTTCTGTGCACACAAACTCTTGGGTAGTGGTTGCATGCCTGACTATGGCTATGTCGCTCTTTAACCTGATCGGAATTACGGGATTCTATATAAGCCAAGCGAAAGAAGCGGGGTGGCTTGGCTTGGTCGGTTTCCTTTTGTTCAATCTGTTCTGGTTAATCTCAATCATTTTTAGTTTCATCGAAGCATTCGTTTTGCCGTTGTTGACAAATGATGCTGAGAAGTTTGTGGAAGGAATGGCTGGGCTCTTTGGAGGAACGGTTAGCGAGGTTCATCTGGGGATCTTCCCAATATTAGCGCCGCTCGCGGGAGTATTGTATATGCTAGGAGGTCTGTTGCTAGGCATCGCCACATTACGTGCCAGAGTCTTCCCTCGCCCAGCAGCAATTCTGCTGGCCTTCGCTTCAGTAGTGACCATTGCTGCTGCAATCATCCCCCATCCGTTTGATCGGGCATTGGCGATACCGATGGGAGTTGCTCTTATATGGATCGGATATATTATTTGGTCGGAACGTAAGTAAGCATCGAATTAGAGATGTCTTCGATTCTTCCCTATTTGAATGAAATAAATAGTTCCTCTGACGGTTTGGCTCCCGGTGCAACTTTAAATTTCCAGATCGTCAGGGAGTTTCTTGATGGGTGCATAGATATGGTAGGTTGAATCCAGATTGTGGACGTCATTAAAAACTTGGATAAGCTCAATATCCGATTGATCAGACTCTTGCTTGGAAATCTTTAAGAATCTTGCATAGTCTGTTTTGAGCACTTCTCCAATATCAAGCAGGTCGCCAAAATAGTTGAACCTCGCACAAAAAATAGTCGGTACGTCAACCGTGAAATAAAAGGGTTCATGAATTTGAATGTCACTTGGGATTCCGAACAGAACTTTGAACCGGGTTGAATTGGGTTGACAGTTTGAATAAATGACAAAACAAGAACCATTTATGTTGTCATCAATATGATTCAACAGCATTTTTGAATGGGAGTGAATCTTCTTCTTGTAATCATCGGTGGCTAGATCTACTTCAAAGGCAATCCCGCTTATTCGGGTCTCTTTGAACTCTGTCAGTGTGAAATCCGTGACGACATCACCATTCATATTTTTAAATGGTCTTTTAACCACAGTAGGTATTGGAGTCGGAGAGATTTTATTGAACCCTGCTCTTAGCGAACTCGGAGCTACGCCGTAATGTTGTTTGAATGCCCGGGTGAATGAGGCTTGCGTACCAAAGGCTAACTGATAAGCAATATCGGTAAGCGATAAGTTGTTGTTATGAATGAGTGATAAAGCGGCATTCAATCTTCTAGATAGGATGTACTGATTTAACGAACAGCCCATCATGGCAGAGAAAAGCCTATGAAAATAATATTTAGACATATTGAAAGTAAGAGCAACGGATGACACGGATAAAGGCTGTTCTAAATTCTCCTCAATATGAATCAATGCTTGTTCTATTATCCTATGATGGTTCATACTAACTCCTTCGTCACGCGCTCTAATTTTTGTGCTAAGTATACCACACGCGTTATACCGCTTAGAAGGCAATTCGCAATCCGCGAATTAGGGGGGGAAATACGAAAAAACGGTCAGAATGACTGACCGATTCTGTCAGGGATAAGGGGTTATAATTGGTTATAAATAAGTCGATGTGTTATGAGCGGTGCTATACATATTGGATTAGGAGGAACGAAAATGGATTGGAATTACTATGATACGTTTATTACCGTTGCCGCAGATTGCCCCGTTGAGACTGGAACGCAGCCGCCAGACAAGAAGGACGGAAAAACCAAGCCGGGCATCGAGTTTGAGTTAATCACGAATCATCCGTATGGCTATACCCAGGAGGAGCTCTTGTACGAAGTGCATATCCGGCACAAAAACATTCCGGAGGCAGAGTTAGCCGAGAGAGGGAACCAGATTCGAGACGAGTTTTATATGAAGCCGCAACCATGCTTGAGAGCATCGATGCTCCCGAAGAAATACGGGTGGGGTATTCATTTCAATGCAAAGGGGCAAATCGCGATCGTTCCGGTGGAATCCCCTGATTATCGGCGCTTCGTGGAAGGAGCCTATGGGAATGTGAAGCTGTTAGCCGCGATGAGAAACAAGAGGAGGTGAGTGCAATCACAGGTTCAGTAAACACATGTTTGATTTGATCAGTGTCCTCCATATACAAAAAACCACCCCCAAAGCCTACGACAAACGCAGTTCACTTTGAGGGCAGCCCCATTTAATCTTACATACAACACCAATTACCTTGCTTACAACCTACTTCGCACTCGGCAGCAATTTATTCAACAAGATCGCTGCAAGCGAAGCAGCCAGAATCGGCGAGCCCAGCAAATACTGCACGAACGTAGGCAGCGTGTATAAGAAATCTTTAGGAATGAGCACTAACGCCAACGTCAAAATCATCGGGATGGCGATGATGTACATTTCTTTTTCCCCGATTTTTACGTTCTTCATGACCTGGATCCCGTTAATCGAGATGATGCCGCAGACGATGGCGAATACGCCGCCGATGACCGCGGTTGGGATCGAGGAGATCAGCGCGGCCAGTTTGCCGGAGCAGCCGAAGAGGACAAACCATCCGCCTACCGCCAGGAAGACCCGACGACTGGCCACACCCGTGATGGAGATGATGCCTGCATTCGTGGAATAGCCGGTAACCGGCGTGGAGCCGAGTCCGGAAGCAATCAGGCAGCTAATCCCTTCACCAATCACCCCACGGTTAATGTTCTTATCGGTTAACGGTTTATCAATGACATTGCTGATGGCAAACCATGTACCCGTCGTTTCTGCCAGCAGGACGAGATAAATAATGATCATGGTGATGATCGCCGAGAAGTCGAACGAGAAGCCAAAATCCTTAAACGGAATCTGCGGCATGCTGAACCACTTGGCGTTTGCGACAGCGCTGAAATCCAGCACACCCATAAAGTTGGCCGAGATACACCCGATAATAAGTGCGACCATTACAGACGTAACGCGGAATATCGCGCCCCTCGTGCGGAACAAAGAACCCAGGATCACGAACAGAATGAGTGCAGCCGCCGAGATCAGGGCCAGCAGCACGTTCTGATTGATGGTTGCGTCCGTGGCGCCGTAGATATTGTCTCGTATGGCAACAGGCAATAAGGACAGACCCACGATAAAGATGATCGTGCCCCCGACAATAGGCGGAATGAAGGAAGTAACGATTTTATTGAAAATTCCCGTATACCCCAAAATAATCACGAGGATCGCGCCAATCAAGCTCGCGCCCAGCACGGAACTCCAACCCATCTCTCCGCCGCCGCTGGCGGCATAAATGGCGACAATCGCGCCGAGCGGAACATAGGAAGGACCCTGCGCCATCGGCAGCTTCATACAGAAATACGTTTGCACGATCGTGGCAAGCCCGGCCGCAATAAACGTGGATTGAATCAATGCGCTGGACTGATTGGGCGCTAAGCCGATTAGCATGGCAATCAGGAAAGGGACGACATAGACGTCCATCGCGACGACATGCTGTAAACCGAGAATGGCGGATTTCCCGAAAGATATTTTGCCGTCGGGCGGAACCGTTAAATGCTGTGATTTTGTTTGCGTGTCATTTAGCTCTTCTGCTTGTGTTTTCACTCCGCTGGACACCTCGAATGTTAGGATGAATTGCTTGTTGAACAACCTCTATTTTTCTTAAAGAGTATGAACCTTTTCCCCTTGCACCCACACCTCGCGGATATGCTCAGGCCGTGCCAGATACATGATTTTCTGAAAAATATCTTGTATGTCTTCAAACTCGTCAAAAATCGGCAGCTTCGCGGATGGAAGTCTTGTATCGATCACCTGCACATCCCACGCGTAGTTTTCTTGAATGCGACCGATCGGCAGGCTCAGACTTTCACCGCCCCCGGCCGTAGCCAGATAAAATGCCTCATGGACCGTAATGCGCGAGTCGGGCACGCCGCGAGCTTCGGCAGGAAGGGAGGTATTCACGCCATCTTCCAACATTCTCGAGGACATTACGGCTTGCCTTATATTATCGAAGAGACTGGGCGAGAAGCCGCCGGATAGATCCGATCCTAAACCAATCTCGACATGTTTGGCATGGAAGCGGGCGACCGGGATGACGCTGTTGGCGAAATAAGCGTTGGATATCGGGCAGTGCGCGATTGCGGTGCCGGTGTCAGCGAACAATTCGGCATCCTGATCATCAAGGAAATTACAATGAGCCATGACCGATTTATCGCGCAGCAGGCCAAAATCATGCAGGGCAAACGCATCGTTTTTCTGGAATCGATCTTTCACATACCCGTGCGCCCAATCGCTTTCGCTGCAATGGGACTGCACATACGTGTCGTATTTGGCTGCCAGCTCGCCTAGTCCCTTCAGCCCCTCATCCGTACAGCTTGGAATGAAGCGTGGGGTGACGACGGGATACACGCCTTGTTTTGTGGTTTTGGCGAGTTCCTGTACAGCGATGATAAATTCCTCCGTATCCGCCAGTGCCGTGGATGTGTCCGCATCGCGGTAGTAATCCGGATTCTGCTCGGGATCGTCCATGACGACCTTTCCGACAAGTCCGCGCTGGCCTTTGCTCGCACAGATTTGGGCTAACAACAAGCTGGCTTCTTTATGCACCGTGGCAAAATAAAGGGCTGTCGTTGTTCCGTTGGCCAGCAGGGTGCTTACCACATCGTCGTAAACCTTTTGCGCAAACTCCAGATCGGAGAATTTCGATTCCAGCGGGAAGGTATAGGTATTCAGCCAATCATAGAGCGGAATATCCAATGCGGTTCCGGACTGAGCCCATTGCGGGGCGTGAACATGTAAGTCGACAAAGCCAGGCAGGAAATACTGTCCTTCCTCTAGTCGGTGAAAGCTGTCCGTGCCTTGATACGCATCCAGCAAGGATTGATAGTCGGCGTCTTCCGGTGCCACGACTCGTTCAATCATGCCGTCCGTATTGACGCAGTAAAGATAGTCTCTCAATACTTGAATTTCTTTGGGAGATTTGCTTGAAAAAGAAGTCCCTTGAAATAATAACATATATTTACTCATGTTTACCGCCTTAATGTTCGTTTTTTGGAGCGCTTTTGTCATTATAGTCCGTTAAAAAAGAGATGTCCATAGTTTAAAGGCGAATAGGTGTGTGAGACAAATCAGATGACTGGCTATGTATAAGGAGCTGTCGTTGTGGACTCATGAGGGGCTAGGTTGAAAATGGAGTCTGATTATTTGATACGTGCTAAAATAGAACCATCATACGCTGTTATTGGAGGTATCTTCATTGAACATTCAACTGGGCCATTTTGAAGTGAATTCCGGACAATTGGTTGTGGCCGATCCTTGTTATGAATTGGATACGAACATTATTATCATGGGCGTGTTGGAAGCCGTAATGAATGGATCGTGGGTAGGAGAAGTAGAGAAGGTGGAGATCCCGGACTGGGGCGAAGCCAACGCCAAGCTGACGGCTTACCATCACTCGGCAGCAGAACAAGGGGCATTCCTGGAGTGGATCAAGTGTCCTTTTGTAGCTGGAGTGGATAGCGGACAGGCGGGGATTTTTGATATTCAAAAGTACCGAATTCCGGATGTGAATTCATCGGATAGCTCGGACACGGATACGGACTGGTATTATGCCTGCTGCGACATCGCCGAGAGCGGGGAAGAAGCAGGTGTCCTGGATGGGGGCGTCGTATCTCGTACCGGCATCGGTGATGGTGCATACGGCGTGTATAAGGCCGTGAATGAGCAGGATCAGGTGGTTGGCGTGAAAATTGTGTTTATTAAGAAGTAGTCGAGCGCTAACGGAAAAATGAATAAGAGCAAGTATAAACAGTCATAGAAGGTAACCCTTTTATGGCTGTTTTATTAGGGATTCACCATGATGCCAACCAAACCTGTCACTATACTAGAGAGAATAGAGGCATACTGGGGCTTCTGTACCATATGAGAGCATGAAGGCTTCGCTTCATCCAACTGGCATACTCCAATGCCTTCAATATGAAGGACTCTGGAACCTTTTCCATATCCTAGAAGATGGATACAATAAGGTCCAATGAAACGTTGGAGAGGATGCAAATGCCTAGAATACTTGTCCCGCCCGAGGTGTTGATTCGGGTATCGGAGGAAGCCGCCAGGGCAGCGGAAGAACTGGAAACGACCAAGAATCGGCTGGACCAGCAGATTACGTATATGATGTCTTCGTGGGAAGGAACGACCCGTTCGCGGTTTTTCGAAGATTTTCAGCGTGCCCATGGCGAAATGAATAAAACAATTGAGCATCTACGAATCATCGGCCAGGAATTGAAGGCCATTGCTTTCCGGTTCATCTCAGCCGATATGCGTGAAGATATCATGATTGCTGCTGCATCGGCAGCGGGCGCTGCGAGCGAGCCCAAAACGTTCTGGGATCATGCGGGGCACTTCTGGCAGGGGCTGCAGACCGGGGCGAAATCCGTAGCAAATTCGGTAAAGGATACGGCTACATCCTTGGTGGAAGACCCGCTTGGCACTGCAAAGGACATGGCCTATAATGCAACTATCGGGACGGCGGAAGAGATCATCGACACGGCGGTTTGGGGAGGCAAAATGATTTTTGATGCCGATACCAGGGAAAAATTTGCCGCAGACATCGAGGATTCGGGCGGCGCGTCTAATTATATGGGGCAGCAGGCGGCCATGATCCTGGCCGGCTTGGCCACACGCCGGATCGGCGTGAAGACTCACCCGCACCTGAAGCATGACTCGGGTGGGGATGGGGGAAAGGT
>NZ_JAVFHM010000123.1:0-6629 GCF_041954005.1 Priestia sp. BR_2
GCCTTCTTTCTCCGGCTTCAATGTACGGTAGTTAATCGTTTCCGGCTTCTTCACCTCTCCGCGAGACCAAGAACGGATTTTTTCCGGTGAAGCAAGACCGATTTTCATGTACTCAAAATTGTTAACGTCCAACAAGGAGCAACCCTCCTCAACCTAGTCCTATTTATGTGCTGTACGACCATAACACCACCGCCGACTAATCAGCCGACGGGGGTGAATGATTGACCGTTATTCCACTCCGACTTCAGCGCCTTCCAAGTTAAGGCTCAGTTTATCACCTTGAGCATCGTCTTCGTCATCGAGTTCTTTCATCTCGATTTCCTCTTCGTTCTCGCTCAGGATTTTAACGTCCATACCGAGAGACTGAAGCTCTTTAATCAATACCTTGAACGATTCAGGAACACCCGGTTCCGGAACGTTCTCGCCTTTGACGATCGATTCGTAGGTTTTCACCCGGCCGACCACGTCATCGGACTTGACGGTAAGAATTTCTTGCAGCGTATAGGCAGCACCGTAAGCTTCAAGCGCCCATACTTCCATCTCACCGAAGCGCTGTCCGCCGAACTGGGCTTTACCACCCAGCGGCTGCTGCGTAACGAGGGAGTATGGTCCCGTGGAACGGGCGTGAATTTTATCGTCAACCATGTGCGCGAGCTTGATCATGTGCATGACGCCGACGGTAACTTCACGTTCAAAACGTTCGCCCGTCCGTCCGTCGTACAACACGGTTTTACCATTGCGCTGCATGCCTGCTTCTTCCATCGTATCAAACACGTCATACTCGCTTGCACCGTCGAATACCGGTGAAGCCACGTGAATGCCGAGCTGGAGCGCAGCCATACCCAAGTGAACCTCAAGCACCTGACCGATGTTCATCCGTGATGGAACCCCCAGAGGGTTCAACACAACTTGAACCGGCGTGCCATCCGGCAGGAACGGCATGTCTTCTTCAGGCAAAATACGGGCAACGACACCTTTGTTACCGTGACGTCCGGCCATTTTGTCGCCTTCGGAGATTTTACGTTTCTGTGCGATGTAGACGCGAACCAATTGGTTGACGCCCGGCGGCAATTCGTCGCCGTTCTCACGCGTAAACACCTTCACGTCCACGATGATTCCGTCACTACCGTGAGGAACGCGCAGCGAGGTATCGCGCACTTCGCGAGCCTTCTCACCGAAGATCGCATGCAAGAGACGCTCCTCTGCCGTCAGCTCGGTTACGCCCTTAGGCGTTACCTTACCAACGAGAATGTCGCCAGCGCTGATTTCGGCACCGATGCGGATGATTCCGCGCTCGTCAAGGTTCTTGAGCGCTTCTTCCCCTACGTTAGGAATATCGCGCGTGATTTCCTCCGGACCGAGCTTCGTGTCACGAGCCTCGGATTCGTACTCCTCGATATGGATCGAAGTGTACACATCCTCTTTGACCAGCTTCTCGGAGAGAAGAATCGCATCCTCGTAGTTGTAGCCTTCCCAAGTCATGAACGCAACGACGACGTTGCGGCCCAGTGCCAATTCGCCCATCTCGGTGGATGGTCCGTCTGCCAGGATGTCACCTTTTTTGATCACATCGCCGCGCTTGACGATTGGACGCTGATTGATGCATGTTCCTTGGTTCGAACGCATAAATTTGTGTAATTTATATTTAACAATATCGCCTTTGACTTCTTGTCCGTCGATATTTTCCACGCGGCGGAGCCAGATTTCGTTGGCGGATGAACGTTCAATAATCCCGTCGTATTTGGATACAATACATACACCGGAGTCTTTCGCAGACTTATGCTCCATCCCGGTTCCGACGAGCGGAGCCTTAGGAATAAGAAGCGGAACAGCCTGCCGCTGCATGTTCGATCCCATCAGCGCGCGGTTGGAGTCATCGTTCTCGAGGAACGGAATGAGCGCCGTCGCTACCGACACGACCTGCTTAGGCGATACGTCCATGTAGTCTACACGGTCGCTCGGCATCGGAAGGATGTTGTCGGATTGCTTGTTATAACGGACGATTACCATTTCGTCAGCGAAGGTACCGTCTTCGTTGAGCTCGGCGTTCGCCTGGGCAACGATGTAGTTATCCTCTTCGTCTGCAGTCAGGTAATCGATTTGGTCCGTGACTTTACCGGTCTTCGGATCCACCCAACGGTACGGAGCTTCGATGAAGCCATACTCGTTGATGCGCGCAAACGTCGACAAGGAGTTGATCAGACCGATGTTCGGTCCCTCCGGCGTCTCGATCGGACACATACGGCCATAGTGACTGTGGTGAACGTCCCGCACTTCAAAGCCCGCCCGCTCACGCGTCAAACCGCCCGGTCCGAGTGCAGACAGACGACGTTTGTGCGTCAGTTCCGCTAGCGGGTTAGTCTGATCCATGAACTGGGACAACTGGGAGCTGCCGAAGAACTCTTTGATCGATGCGATAACCGGACGGATGTTGATGAGCGCCTGCGGCGTAATCACGTTCGCATCCTGGATCGACATTCTCTCGCGAACAACGCGTTCCATCCGGGACAAACCGATACGGAACTGATTTTGGAGCAATTCGCCCACAGAACGCAGACGACGGTTACCCAGATGATCGATATCATCCGTATTGCCGATTCCATGCAGCAGGTTGATGAAGTAGCTGATGGAGGAAATGATATCCGCCTGCGTAATATGCTTCACGGATTTATCGATGTTTGCGTTCGCGATGACCTTCACGACTTTTCCGTCCTCGATCGGAGAGAATACGTCGATCGTTTGCAGCGGGATATCCTCGCTGTCCATCACGCCGCCGGCAACATGATAATTCTTGAAGCCTACACTCTTCTCAAGGTAAGGCATAATCTCGTCCAAAAGACGACGGTCTACGGTTTGACCGGCTTCCGCAACGATCTCACCCGTATCGATGTCTATCAAACTTTCTGCCAAACGTTGATTGAAGAGACGGTTCTTAATATGAAGCTTCTTGTTGATCTTATAACGACCAACGTTAGCCAGATCATAACGCTTCGGATCGAAGAAACGGGCAACGAGAAGGCTCTTCGCATTCTCCAGTGTTGGCGGCTCGCCCGGGCGAAGGCGTTCATAGATTTCAATGAGCGCTTTTTCCGTGGAGTCCGTGTTGTCTTTATCCAGCGTATTTTGAATATATTCATCATTGCCCAGAAGATCCAAAATCTCGGCATCCGTGCCAAAACCAAGCGCACGTAAAAGCACCGTTACAGGGATTTTACGGGTGCGGTCGATCCGGACATAAATAATGTCCTTCGCGTCCATCTCCAGTTCCAGCCAAGCGCCGCGGTTAGGGATAACTGTTGCAGTGTACGTCGTCTTACCGTTTTTATCCACTTTCGTGCTGAAATAGACGCTGGGAGAGCGAACCAACTGGCTGACAATAACCCGTTCGGCACCATTGATAATGAATGTTCCGGTTTCCGTCATTAACGGGAAGTCTCCCATGAACACTTCCTGCTCCTTGACCTCTCCGGTCTCCTTGTTAATGAGCCGGACTTTCACGCGGAGCGGCGCCGCATAAGTAACGTCGCGTTCTTTCGCGTCATCGACGGTGTATTTCGGTTCTCCAAGGCTGTAGTCAATGAACTCTAGCACCAAATTGCCCGTGAAATCCTGGATCGGCGAGATGTCCTGGAACATTTCGCGGAGTCCTTCCTCCAAAAACCATTCATAAGATTTTTGTTGGATTTCAATCAGGTTCGGAACTTCGAGTACCTCGTTAATACGAGCATAACTTCGCCGAGTGCGTCGACCATATTGAACAAGATGTCCTGCCAACTTAAACTCACCCCTCATGTCTACTCACTTTAAAAATTTCATTGCGAACCTCTGTTTGTAACACTATAATGGAACATACAGAGGACACTCCCATAAATAGAGAAAAGCCCTTATCGAATACCTTTTCGAAAAAAGAGCAGCTTATCCATGGTTATGATAATCATCTCATATCCTGTAGATTTGCCCAAAATGTACATATTATACGTCAATATGACCGACTTTATGCGTATTTCCGCATAATAAGTCTTGACATTTCAGCCAACTAAAGACAAAGAGACCATCCTAATACTGACATTTTATAATAATACCATACCAGCATACCCAAGTCAACAGCCTAGTCGAACTATTTTAAGAAGATTTCGTCGCTTTGAATATTCGGTACCCTTTATCCTTCGTTACTTCCTCAACCCGTTCAAATAAACTCTCCAGCTTCGCTTTTGCCGAAGGCGCACCCTGCTTCTTCTGAATCACAACCCACAACTGTCCATTCTCGCGCAGATGTTTCCACGATTCCTCGAATATGGCATGCACTGTTTCTTTTCCCGCACGAATCGGCGGATTGGTCAGAACCACATCAAATTGCTGATCCTTCACCGCCTCAAACAAGTCGCTTTCTAAGATCGTAACGTTGTTTATACCGTTGCGCTTCGCATTCTCTTTGGCCAATTCGACAGCCCGGCTATTGATGTCGATCATCGTCACATGGCCTTGTGTGGCCATTCTTGCCGCCGTTAGACCGATCGGGCCGTACCCGCACCCTACATCCAGCACTTGGGCATCCTGCCCGAAATCCATGGCGTCTATCAACACCTTGCTGCCATAATCCACGCCGCCCTTGGAGAATACGCCAGCGTCGCTGACCAAACTAAATGACTGCCCTCGAAGTTCCGTCTTTAGCTCCTTACGATCATGAGCAATCTCTGGCTGGTTTGAGTAATAATGTTGATTCGGCATCATTTCCTCCGTCTTGAATCAAATTCTGCCCGTCTAAGGCATATCGGCCTTAAGCGCTCCATTATTCCAGTATAACCTTTCCTGCGGAGAATCAGTACGCGTTGAACTCCCCGCCACAATAACAAACCCCTTGAACAAATATTCAAGGGGTTTGCTTCTTGCTGACATTCATCTAGAGAAGTAATTACTTCACTTCTACGGATGCGCCTGCTTCTTCCAATTTAGCTTTAACAGCTTCAGCTTCTTCTTTAGCTACTTTTTCTTTCAATGGTTTTGGAGCGTTGTCAACCAGTTCTTTTGCTTCTTTCAAGCCAAGACCTGTGATTTCGCGAACCACTTTGATTACGTTGATTTTGGACGCGCCTGCGCTAGTCAGGATTACGTCGAATTCGGATTGCTCTGCTTCAGCAGCTGCACCAGCGCCACCTACAACAGCTACTGGAGCTGCAGCAGTTACACCAAATTCTTCTTCGATTGCTTTTACGAGATCGTTCAGTTCCAGAACAGACATACCTTTAATTGCTTCCAAGATTTGCTCTTTGCTCATTTAAGTTGAACCTCCATTTATTATTAAGATTTGATAGTTGTTGTTACACAGCTTCAGCAAGACAAGGCTTATGCGCCTTGTTCTTCCTTCTCAGCAACGGCTTTAACTGCAAGCGCGAAGTTGCGCACTGGAGCTTGAAGCACGCTGAGGAGCATGGAAAGGAGACCTTCGCGGGACGGAAGTTCTGCCAGAGCTTTGATTTCGCTCTCTCCGATTACACGGCCTTCAACTACGCCGCCTTTCAATTTCAACGCGTCGTTTTTCTTAGCAAAATCATTGAGGATTTTTGCTGGAGCGACAGCGTCATTGGTACCAAAAGCAACAGCTGTAGGACCAGTCAGGACTTCGTCCAGATCAGTCAGCTCTGCTGCCGCAGTTGCACGGCGAAGCAGCGTGTTTTTCAGTACTTGGAACTCGACGCCAGCTTCACGAAGCTGCTTACGAAGTTCAGTTACTTGCGCAACGTTCAGTCCGCGATAGTCAGCAACTACTGTAGATACGCTCTCGCGCAGCTTAGCAGCAACGACATCAACCGCTTCTTGTTTCGCTTGAATCACTTTTGCGTTTGCCAATGATTACACCTCCTGGTTGTATTAGTAGCGTAAGAGCACCAAGCTCTCCGCTCTTCCTACGGGCACTAAAAAAGCCTCCGTAGAATCACGAAGGCCTGATGAATCATCATTTGGCCGGTACAACCGGACAAATTGTTGACGTTCTATCATAACACCTCGGTAGGAAATTAAGCCTGCTTAGGGCACCTACTGTCTACGGTAAGCATATTCAACTTTAAGGGTCAGTCTCGAAGACTCACAACTGTTACATAATATCAAACCTCATTGACTAAAGTCAATGGTAATATTATCTGTAAACGGTTGTGTTCACGCGAGCGCTTGGTCCCATCGTCGAGGAAACAGCGATGCCTTTCAGGTATACACCTTTAGCGGCAGCTGGCTTCGCACGATTCAATGCATCGATGAGAGCTTTGAGGTTCTCATTCAATTGAGCTGCATCGAAAGACACTTTGCCGATTGGCGCGTGAATTTGACCTGCTTTGTCCAGACGGTACTCGATTTTACCGGCTTTGATTTCTTGAACAGCCTTGGCAACATCGAATGTAACCGTACCAGCTTTAGGGTTAGGCATCAGGCCTTTACCACCGAGCAGCCGGCCAAGTTTACCGACTTCACTCAGCATATCAGGTGTAGCCACGCAAACATCGAACTCGAACCCGCCGGTTTGGATTTAGTTTGTCATGTTCTGATCGCCAACAAAATCATCCCCAGCCTCTCAAGCCTCTTTCGCCTTTTCCCCCTTTTCAAAGACCAGCACGACTTGTGTTTTCCCTGTGCCTTTA
>NZ_JAVFHM010000124.1:0-1320 GCF_041954005.1 Priestia sp. BR_2
ACCTTATTGAACAAATATATCAAGAAGAATATAGAGCTTAATGAAGGAGAGGAATCAGCATGCTTCCTACTGTAATTGGATTAGGAGCTTCTTTTATTGCTCCTAAAATTATGTCTCAATTCCGGGATCAAAAAATAAAAGTATTGCATGCGATGCCAGGGCGGCTGCGTATACAATGTGACAGCTGGAAGCATCGTATTATTGCACATGCCCTAACAGAAGAAGTAAAAAAACATCCTCTTATCCTAACATCGAAAGCTTCAGAACTAACCGGAAGTTTAGTGCTTCAATTTGTTGTCCCGCATATTAATCAGGAAGAGCTGGATGAACTGATGAGTTATATCGTACAAATAGCATCTAACGCAATTTTAAACAAAGATGCTACATTAATGAATGGTATGACCAACACACTTGGGTTTATAGATAAAGGGATCAAAAAGCAAACCAATGGCTTTGCTGACTTTGATAGTTTATTTGTTCTCTTTTTATTAGGAAAAGGAATTCAGACGTTTGGAAGTGCGCCTGCTTTTTCTGCAAGCTTACTTTATTGGTCATACAGCATCATTAAAAATAAGGGGGAAAAGAATAGGTGATGATGTTCGGGGTAAAGGTAGCTCATTCTCTTCCTGGAAGAACCCGATTTTATATACCTAAACAGCTAGAAATAAACCGTATTGAAACTTGGATACGCTCTTTTCCAGGGGTATATTCTGCACTCTATAATCAAGTAACCGGAAGTTTACTTATTTATCATAATAGCACTCTCTCTTTATACAATCTAAAATCATTCATCTATAAATATAAACATACACTCAAGCAAGCAGCATGTTCATGGAAGAAAGTTATACCAATCATAGCTTGCGGAACTATGTTTTTAGTTAACTGGTATCTGCAACGTTCTTCGTATCCTATTATAGTAAAGACAGTATTTTATTGGATTAGCACCCTTACTGCTATTAGCACTTCCTATGAGGTTATTAAAGACGGTATTGCTCATGTCCTAAAAGAACGAAAAGGGAATGCTAATACACTAACAGCCGCCTCTATATTTGCTTCTTTATATATGAAAAATCCGGGATCGGCTTTAATTATTACTTTGATGTCTACAATTAGCGAGCTATTAACAGACTATACGTCTGAACAAACCAAGCATTATATTCACTCCGTCCTAAAATTAGACGTCTCATATGCTTGGAGGGTAAAAGAAAAAGGCGTTGAAGAAAAGGTTTTAGTAGAGGATGTTCAAGTTGGTGATCAAGTTGTAGTTTTTACCGGAGAAAAAATTCCTGTAGATGGCATTATAATAGAGGGAGACGGTAC
>NZ_JAVFHM010000125.1:0-2312 GCF_041954005.1 Priestia sp. BR_2
TGCTTGTTCTCTATAGGAAATTACGCAACGCCTGCAAAGGCACAGATTGCAGATGGAAGAATAGAAGATTTAATCTCCTTTACACTGGCAGAAAAAACGGTATTAATTCCTAATTATCAAACAATTACGATGAAATTTGATTCAAATAGTGGGATTCGTCAAGTATACGTTAATTATAAGGTTCCTGCTGGAGGATATATGCAAATTTCTCTGGGGAACAATGGAAACGGTGTTTATGAGGGGACAATTGGAAGTTTTTTTAGTAAGGAAGGGGACTGGAAAGTTTCTTCTATATGGGTTGAGTATAGCGATGGTCGTTTCAGCATGTATGATGACGTAGAAGAAGGAGGGTTGTATGAGTTAGACGAAGGGAATTTCAAGACCACATCTTATCCAGATACTGCTGGGCCAATTTTTAATGGAATTAATGCTAGTAGTAAAAGAGTTAATTTATATGATTCAGTGAATGTCATTGTCAATGCATATGACGATTATAGCGAAATAAAACGTGTGAGTGTCCAATATAAGATACCTCAAGGTGGATATGTCTCTTTTGAGGGTACTAATATAGGAAGTAATCAATTTAAGCTTCAAAATTTATATTTAGCTACATATGGGTATATGGGGTTAGGGGAGTTTGAATGTGTATCTGTCACGTTAACCGATAAATTTGATAACCAGACTTTTTTGTATGATTATGGAGATAATTTTGGGAATGCAGATTTAAACGGAGGAGATTTCACAGTAGCAGAGCGGGATGTCACTGCACCGTTCAAGCCAACCGTTTATGATATTGGAGATCAGGACTCGCTGGTGCAAGGTTTTGCAGAAGATTACGCAACGGTCACAGCTAAAATTGAAGGGAATGTAATAGAAACTACACAAGCGCAATCTGGTGGGTGGTTTTATATGTATATTCCTCGTCAACAAGCAGGAACAAAAATAACATTTATAGCTACAGACGAAGCTGGCAACGAAAGTGAGCAAACAGAAGTCACTGTTCAAGATCGAACGCCACCATCTGCTCCTGAAGTATATACGGTAACAGATCAAGATACAGTGGTTGCTGGTACAGCAGAAGCAGGGGCTACTATTAGAGTCACAGGAGAAATAAACACTTATGAAGGAACGGCCGATAGCCAAGGTTCATTCCAAGTGAAAATAGATCGTCAAAGAAGTCTTTCTTCTTTAGACGTAATAGCGATTGACAGTACAGGAAACCAAAGTGAACGAACGGTTGTAACGGTAAATGATAAGACAGCGCCGCCTACACCGAGTGTTAATTTAGTCACTGATCGAGACACTACGGTTACTGGAACAGCAGAAGCCGGGTCATCTGTTAGTGTAAAAGCAGGAAATACATCAATTGGCAATGGAGTAGCAAATGAAAATGGTAGTTTTACAGTTTCTATTGCGAAACAAAAAGCGGGAAGCAAACTTGCGGTAACAGCTAAAGATGCTTACGAAAATACGAGCGGAGAAGCTCAAGTTATTGTACAGGATAAAACCGCACCAGCAGCTCCAAAAGTAAATGCCGTTAGCGATTCTTCCACTGCTGTCACCGGAACAACAGAAAGTAACGCAACGGTTTATGTAAAAGCAGGCAGTAAAGTAGTGGGGAAAAGTAAAGCGACAAGCAAAGGTACGTTTAGTGTGAAAATTCCTAAACAAAAAGCGGGAACAAAATTAAGTATTGTTGTACAAGATGCAGCTAATAACACGAGTAAAGCTGTGGAAATCATTGTCCAAGACAAGACTGCACCAGCAGCACCGCTTGTAAATCCGTTAACGGATCAAGGAGAAACAATAACAGGAACATCCGAGCCAAATGCTTTCATTACAGCAAAGATTGATAGCAAAGTAATTGGCAGTGCAACATCAGACGCAAAAGGCAACTTCTCCATCAAAATAGGAAAGCAGCTAGGAGGAGTAAAAATAGGTGTAACAGCTCGAGATAAAGCGGGGAATAGCAGTACAACAAGTGAAATAGTCGTTGAAGACAAAACACCACCTGTCTCTCCAAAAGTGAATCCTGTAACTGATCAAGATGAGAGTTTAACAGGAACAGCTGAGCCTAATTCTCTTGTCACAGCAAAAGTAGGAACAATAACAATTGGAACAGCTACGGCTAACGATAAAGGCGGTTTTTCCGTACGGGTTAGAAAACAAAAAGCGGGAGCAAAAATCAGTCTATATGCAACAGATAAAGCAAATAACATGAGCTCGACTGTTTATGTAAGTGTTACAGCTAAAAAGAAAGTGCCTTCTGCCCCAAAAGTTAACGAAATAGGAGACAATGCTACGACTATTAC
>NZ_JAVFHM010000126.1:0-1367 GCF_041954005.1 Priestia sp. BR_2
TGCTTATTATTAAGTTGAATTTCAATATTAACGCGGCTTGCATCTTCTAGCTGCGCGTGTATATCTAAAATCGAACGTTTACCTTCTTGGTTTTCTTCTTCCTATATCACGCGTTCTAATTCGATACGTTCACATTGAAAAACTTGTTCTTCCTGTTAGGTAGAGGCTTTTCTTAATAACTCATTAATTGAATAGAATTAATAACGAATTATTTTTGTACTTTAATTCCTTGATTTTTAAAAATTATTGCTAGATTGACTTCATAATTCGTGCGATTTCTTTTTCTAAAGCAACAGGCTCATTTGAGTAATTATAAATCCCTAAAAACTTTTCTATAGCCTCTGGGTGGGAACTGATTAGCTTGTTGACAGCATTCTGTTGTTCAGATATGCGTTCATTCTGCGAGATTTGGCACCCTATGTGAAATCGAACCATAAACTCGTCTTCTATGGCCTTTTGATATTCTTCAGATATTTGATTTAATTGATTGGATTGTCCCTTATATTTTGAGAGAATATTGGATAATATACGTGCTCCACATATAGCATCATGGATACCTTGTGCCATGCCAGGATCTTTAAAGCAAACTGCATCTCCAACCAACGCCCATCCTTTTCCCATTCCTTTATACCAGTAATTATCATATCCGATAATGCCCTTAACCGATTCTACTAATTCTGCATTTTTCAAACGCGCCCCTATTGTTGTATTCGGAAATTTATCTGTTAAGAAATTTCGTAGAGAGCTTTCCGGATTTAATTTCAACTGTGCGATCAATTCCTTATTTTCTAATGGGAAAATGCCGACAATAACATATAAATTACCATTCGTAGGAAAGAGAATGGCTGTGTTATCTTTTATCTTGTATACTTCAAATTTAGGTACATTATCATGGCGAAATTCAGAG
This sequence comes from Priestia sp. BR_2, assembly GCF_041954005.1. Lineage (NCBI taxonomy): Bacteria > Bacillati > Bacillota > Bacilli > Caryophanales > Bacillaceae > Priestia > Priestia sp. BR_2. Next base: position 908 of record NZ_JAVFHM010000126.1, read on the forward strand.
AAGTACCCAAAATAGATGCCGACTTTTGCAGAAATGCTTATTTTGAGTTCACTTTTTACCAGCTTGCGAATAATTGAGGATCGGCCGTCTGCTCCGACTACCAGGCGAGCTAAAAATTCTTGTTTCTCGTTGTTGCTATCTAAACCTTTCACGCCTATTACTGTTTCGTCATCACGAATGACATCCGTCACACGAAACCCTTCTAAAACGGTTACATTCTTTTGAGATTTGGCTTGTTGAAGTAGGATATGATCGAGATAAGTTCTTCTAATACAGTAACAACTGTCCTCTCCCTCAACCTCAGGGATGAGTCCTTCTATCACGGTATCCTCAAATTGAAATTTAATATCCCGTACCGGTGGGGCTTTTGTTTCCAATAACTTGTCCATGACACCGATTTCTCGAAGAAGAGCGACAGTATTATTGAAAAAGGTATGGGTTGATAATGTGTCACTTGGAA